>JACDAV010000341.1 GCA_013695255.1 Chloroflexota bacterium | reverse complement strand
GCCATCGAGCCGGCGGAGGCGGAGGCGGAGGCGGAGTCCGAGGCCACGGGCGAGGCCGGGCCCGGGACGTTGCCCGGCTCGCGGCCCGACCGCCGGGCATTCCTCCGTCAGTTGTCCGGCGAGGCCGTCTCGACAGCCGGGCGGCTGGCGGGCTTCTCGTCGATCATCCGGCGTTCGGTGACCGCCGCCGGTGACGCCGTCGGCATCCGCGAGCCCGAGACTCCGTCCGCGGAAGCGCGGCCGACGCCTCCCCTGCGCGATCCGGCAGTCCCCGTCGTGACCGGCGCGCCGTCCGCGCCGTCCGCGCCGTTCGCGCCGGCTCCGGAGCAGGATCCCGTTGCCGCCCTGACCCCGGACCAGCACGACTTCCTGGCCAGGAGCGCCAGGGCGGTGCTGGCGGTCAACGATCCGACGGGTGCGCCGCACCTGACGTCCTCGCGGTACCACTGGGACGGGTCGATGTTCCGGCTGCCGGCCCAGCTGTACACGGCACGGGCAGAGGCCGTCGACCGGGACCCACGGGTCGGCCTGCTCGTCGAGGACGCAGCCTCCGAGGCCTGGGTCGCCGTGACGGGGCGTGCGTCGGTGGCATACGGCGATGACGTCGACCGCGAGATGTTGCTCCTGCTCGCGAAGTACCTCGCGGCGGATCCGGCAGCCCTTCGATGGGCGGAGCTGCGCGCGAGCGGGGACCGGATCGTCATCCGGATCCGACCGGCCCGCTTCGTCTGGCGCCCGGCCTGAGCGAAGGACGTCTCCACCCGGCGCCTGGAGAGGCCCGCCCGCTCGGGAGCCGACGATCAGGCGACGATGCGCTCGCCGCTCTCCTTGGCGAACAGGTGGATGCCCGATGGTCGCAGCTCGGCCGCGACCGGCTGGCCGAGCGAGATCGGCATGTCAGGGGCGACCCGGGCGACGATCGTGGCGGCGCCCACGGCCAGCTCGACGAACGTGTCCGAGCCGATGGGCTCCATCAGCCCGACCGTCGACCCGAAACGAGCGCGTCCGCTGGCCGATCCGTCGGCATGGACGATGACGTCCTCCGCCCGCACCCCGAGCACCACGGTGGGCCAGGAGCCGTCGACCAGCCCGATCTCGGCGGCGCGCCCGAGCTCGATCCTGACGTCCGGGCTGACGAACGCAACACCGTCGTCCCGCCGCTGGAGGGACCCGTCCAGGAGGGTCATCCTGGGCTTGCCCACGAACCCGGCCACGTACATGGACTGCGGCTTGCCGTAGATGTCGGCCGGGGATCCGGACTGGACGATCATCCCGTCACGCATGACGCAGACCATGTCGGACAGGGTCATCGCCTCTTCCTGGTCGTGGGTGACGAAGACGCTCGTCGTCCCGAGCGCGAGGTGGAGGTGCTTCACCTCGGTACGCATTCGAGAGCGAAGTGCCGCGTCCAGGTTGCTGAAGGGCTCGTCCAGGAGGAAGACCAGCGGCTGCTTGACGAGGGCGCGACCGAGCGCCACGCGCTGCTGCTGCCCGCCCGACAGCTGGGCCGGCTTGCGGTGGAGGAGATGCGCGATGTCGAGCATCTCCGCCACGGCGGTCACGCGATCCCTGATCTCCGAGGCCCGCCGCCGCCGGAGCTTGAGCGAGAAGCCGATGTTCTCGAAGACGGTCATGTTCGGGTAGAGGGCATAGCTCTGGAAGACCATGGCCATCCGCCGCTCATTCGGCGGCATCGTGGTCACGTCCCGATCGCCCAGCAGGATCGTCCCGGCATCGGGCCGGTCAAGGCCGGCCACGAGATTCAGGGTCGTGCTCTTGCCGCAGCCGGATGGACCCAGGAGCGTCACGAACGCGCCATCGGGAACCTCGAGATTGAGGTCGTCGACGGCGCGAACCTGGCCATACCGGCGGGTGAGGTGTCGAAGGCTGAGTGAGGCGACGACCATGGCCCCGTTCCGCGACTAGCAGGCCGGGAGGACGACTCCGGACATTGTCGACAATCTAGCGGCCGGGCCTTCCGAGCGTCAAGGCAGCGTGGGCACGGCCAGGTGCTGCCGGGCGAACATCGCCCAGCACCTTGTCGTCACGCGCGGAGTCGCTATCGTCGCAACCAGCATGAGCGCGGTCGTCGCGGCAGCCGGCGGACATCGACGACGTCGGGTCGTGCTGCCCGCGATCGTCGCCCTCCTGCTGGCGTCGTTCGTGCCGGCCGCCGGCGGACCGCTGCCGACCGAACCCGTGAAGGCGGTGCCGGGACTCTGTCGCAACGTCGCCCAGGATCGTGGGCTCGCGTTTCGCGGAGCCTACGGGCCAACACCCCTGGCCGCCGATCCCATGGCCGCGATGATGCTTCGAAACATGGGCAATGGAGCTGCCGTCGCGGATGTGTTCGGCGATGGCAGCCTGAGCGTGCTGCTGCTGGGCCAGCTCGGCCACCCGAACCGCCTGTTCCGCAACCAGCTCGCATCGACCGGCCGGGCGGCGTTCGTCGACGTCACCGAGGGATCCGGACTGGCGAACAACGGCGGCAGCCGCGCCGCCGCGTTCGCCGACCTCGACAACGACGGCCAGCTCGATCTGCTGGTCATGAACGACTGGGACGGCGAGGGGTCCGGCAGCCCATCGAAGGTCTACCGGAACGGCGGCCAGGGGACGTTCGAGGACGTGACCGATGGCTCCGGCTTCGACCCGGTGGGCTACCTGGTCGGCGGCCTATCGCTGGCCGACTACAACCGGGATGGCCTGCTGGACATCTACGTGACTTACTGGACCATGGAGCTGGGCGGCGACCCGGCGCGCGACGCGATGATCGTCAAGGGGCGCTTTCCGGGTCAGAACCGGCTGTACGAGAACCTCGGCGGGTTCCGGTTCCGGGACGCGACCAGTGACGTCGGCCTCGGCCAGATCCACGCCGACAGCTTCAGCTCGATCTTCGCCGACTTCACCAGCGATGGCTGGCCGGACCTGTACGTCGCGCTCGACCACCGGGCGGACGTCTTCTACGAGAACCTCGGCGGGACCTTCCGCCAGGCATCCGACGAGCACGGCGTCGGACACGTCGGCAACGACATGGGGATCGCGGTGGCGGACCTCGAGAGCGACGGGCTCCTGGACCTGTACGTCACGAACATCACCGATCCCAACGGCCAGTTCGGCACCGGTACCGGCAACACCCTGCTGATCGGGGAACGTGACCCGGACGGTGAGGTCGCCTATGCGGACCATGCCGAACGGACCGGCGTGGAGGACACCGGCTGGGGCTGGGGGACCGCGTTCACGGACATGGACCTCGACGGCCGGCTGGACCTGTACGTCGTCCAGGGCATGCAGGAGTTCATCGCGGCGCAGAGCCCGGCATTGCGCGATCAGCGGGCTCGCCTCTTCCTGGGTGCCGGAGGGCGCGGCTTCGAGGCCGCGACGGGCAATGGCTGCGACGTCGCCGGCGATCAGCGAAGCGTCATCCCGTTCGACTACGACCGCGATGGAGCGCCCGATCTGCTCGTCACCCAGATCGCCTATTCCGCCGTCCTGCTGGAAAACGGGACGACCGACCGGCACTGGCTGACCGTGGACCTGAGCCGGGCCGGGGCGCAGGCGGCAGGTGCTCGCGTGACGGTCAGCGACGAAGGGCAACGCACGACCCAGGTGGCCCTGTTCGGCGGCAGCTACCTGGCCGGGATGCCGCTCGAGCTGTACTTCGGGCTCGGGCCATGCGGGGACGCCGACGACGTCACGGTCACCTGGGCGGACGGGAGCGTCTCCGACCTCGGGCCGGTGACCGCGGACCGGGTCGTGCGGGTCACGCCGGATGGTGTCCAGCCATGACGACGCGGGCGCGGCTGGTCCCGCTCGGGTTGGTCATCCTGCTGGCGACGGGCGGTGCCCTGATCGCCACGAACGTCGTCGTGCGGACAGGCCGGGCCGAAGCTCCCGCCGGCTGGCAACCGCTGCTCCTGAGCCACCCGAGCGAGGTCCGGGCGGCTCCTCGTGTGGCGGTCGGTTCAGCCGAGGATCTCCGCGAGCTCGACGAGATCGTCGCCCGCCAGGCGCGCAGCGCGGTGCCGGCTGAGCGAATCGCCTACTGGACCGGGAGCACCAGCCCGGCGCGCTGGAACGAGATCCTCCTGCAGGCGGTTCGGGAGGCCAGGACCAATCCGGTCCGTGTGTCGCGGACGCTCGCGCTCCTGAACGCGGCCATGTACGACGCGATCATCGCGGCCTGTGACGCCAAGCTGGCCCATCGGCGATCGGCGCCGGCCGAGCGCGATTCGCGGATCAGGTTGCTGGCCCCGCCGGACGAGCTGTCCAGCCATGCCTCCGTCGACGCCGCGATCGCCGCGGCCGCGGTGGCGGTCCTGGGCGCGATCTATCCGGACCGTGCCTCGGAGTTCGAGAGGCAGGCGGAGGAGCTGATCCAGGTCCGGCTCGCGGCGGGGACGCACACCGCGTCCGACCTCGCGGCCGGCACGGAGATCGGCCAGAAGGTTGGAGCCATGGCCGTTGCGCGCGCCGGGGGCGACAACGCGGGCGTCGTCTGGCAGGGTGAAATCGCCGCCCAGCCAGGCGGCTGGATGCCGGCCAGGCCCTTTCTGAACGACCAGCCGACCGAGCCGCTCGCGGGAACGTGGCGCACCTGGCTCCTGCGCAATGGCTCCGACCTCCGGCCGGGCCCGCCGCCCGCGTACCTGTCGCCGGAGTGGCAGGCCGAGGCGGACGAGGTTGTCCGGGTCAATCAGCGGCTCACTGACGACCAGGTTCGGATCGCCCGGTTCTGGGCCGATGGAGCCGGGACCGATACCCCACCGGGGCACTGGATGAGGATCGCCATCGAGCTGTCCGGGCGGGACCGTCTCTCGTCAGCCGACGCGGCGCGCCTGTTCGCGCACCTCGCCATCGCGCAGGCGGACGCGTTCATCGCCTGCTGGGATGCCAAGTTCGCGTATCTGTCCGGGCGGCCGGCGGGGCTCATCCCGGGATTCGCCTCGACGATCATCACGCCCAACTTCCCGTCCTACATCTCGGGCCACGCGACGCTCTCCGGCGCGAGCTCGGTCGTCCTCGCGGCCTTCTTCCCGTCCGATGCCGCGTGGCTCACGAAGCAGGCCGAGGAGGCGGCGCTGTCACGTCTGTATGGCGGGATCCACTGGCGCAGCGACAACGAGGTCGGTCTGCAGGTGGGGCGCCAGATCGGCGTGCTGGCCGTGGCACGCGCCGCCGGCGACGGTGCCCTGCGGTGACGCGGCGCGGACCGTTCGGTCCCGCTCATGCCCCCGGTCGATCGACCCGGCAATGAGGCTCGGATGTAATCCCGGCGTCATTTTCTATTGACAGTCGATTGTCGACAACGCCATCATTGCCGGGCTCCAGGGGATGTTCCGAGCGCTCCAGGGAGGCGGACGTGGCATGGCGGTAGCGGGTGCGGCGTTCAGTCGCGGCGCCGGCCGGGTTTCGCGCCGACTGGATCGCCTGAGCGAACGCCGCTTCGCCCTCCTCGTGTCGATCCCCGGCCTGGTGCTCGTCGGCCTGATCGTCCTCCCGCCGACGCTCGCCGTCTTCGGCTTGAGCCTCTTCCGGATCGAGCTGGCCAAGGACGATCTCACGCCGTTCGTGGGCCTGCGCAACTTCCTGGTCCGATTGCCGGCGGACAGCGAGGTCCTGGCGGCCATCCCGCGGACGTTGTTCTTTGCTGCGATGTCGACCGCCATCACGCTGCCGCTGGCACTCGTGACGGCCCTCGCACTCAATCGCGGATTTCGCGGTGTCTCGATCTTCTTCATGGCCCTCCTGATGCCGTGGGCGGTTGCGTCGATCGTGGCCGGCATCTTCTGGCGCTTCATCTTCGACACCAACTTCGGAGTCGTGAACGGCGTCCTCATCGGGCTCGGCTTGATGGAGGAACCGTTCAACTGGCTGGCGAGCACGGCCCAGGCTGTCGCCATCGCGCTGGTCGCGCAGTCGTGGCGGTCCGTCCCGCTCCTGGCGGTCCTCCTGCTCGCCGCCCTGAAGACCATTCCGGAGGCTCTCTACCGGGCAGCCAGGATGGATGGCGCGACGGCCTGGGAATCCTTCCGTTACATCACGCTGCCGGCCATCAAGAACACCCTGATCGTGGTGGGCATCCTCCAGGTCATCATCGGCCTCCAGGTCTTCGATCTGCTGTACAGCCTGACCAGCGGTGGGCCGGGTCGGGACACGTACGTGCTCATCTACGCGATCTACACGATCTCCTTCGAGCAGATCAGCCTCGGCTACGGCGCCGCCATCACGGTGGTGCTGTTTGCGATCATCGTCGCCGCCAGCTTCCTGATCCTCGTCCTGCGGCTGCGGCGCCGGCAGCCGATCGGGGCGTCGACCGACGAGGAATCCGACAACGCAACGGCCTCCGCGCGCACGTCGCTGCGGCTTGGCGCTCGAGCCTCGACCGTGACGGGGACGGCTCCGGGCTATCCGGAGGAAGCCCGTCGGCGCAACCAGATCCGGCTGCCCAGGCCGGTCAGCCGGGTCGCCTTCGGCGTGGGCGTGGCGGTGCTCTTCTTCTTCTTTGCCGCGCCGATCGCATGGATGTTCATCGCCAGCCTGCAGCCGTTCCAGGCCCTCGCCCAGCAGCCGCCGGCCCTGACGCTCGATCTGTGGCTGGACGGCTACCAGATCATCGCCGCCGATCCGCGCTGGCTGGGATCGCTGGCGGTCAGTCTCCAGACCGCGCTCCTGACCACCCTGTTCGTGATCGTCCTGGCCGCCCCACCGGCCTACGCCCTGGCCCGCTACGAGCTGCCCGGCAAGTCGACGACCCTGGCCCTGTTGATCCTGGTCCAGATGGTCCCGGCCATCGTCATGGCCATCCCGGTCCTGCGCATCTTCCAGATCGTGGGCCTGACGGACACGGTGGCGGCATTGGTCATCGTCAACGTCGCCTTCTGGCTGCCCCTGATCATCTGGCTGCTGCGCAACTTCTTCCTGGAGGTGCCGATCTCGCTCGAGAAGGCGGCCCGGATCGACGGCTGCTCGCGTCTGGGCACCCTGTTCCGCGTCACCATCCCTGCCGCGCGGCCCGGGATCGCGGCGGCGGCCATTCTCGTGCTGATCGGCACCTGGAACGAGTTCCTCTTCGCCGTCATCCTCGGCAATCAGAACGCGGTCACGATCACCAGGCTGATCACGGGCATCCAGAATTTCCCGGGTCCGATGAACCAGCAGCCCCCACCCAACCTGCTCGCGGCCGCGGCCATCATTGCGGTGATCCCCTGCCTGGTCCTTGTCCTGCTGTTCCACCGCCGGATCATCGCCGGCCTAACGGGAGGGTTCGTGAAGGGATGAGCGAGGCCGCAGGCCAGCCTGGTCGCCACCATCAGCAACCGAGTGGGAGGACACGATGACCGACGACAAGCGCACACCGAATGCCCAGCTGAGCGGGGCGGTCAGTCGCCGCCAGGTGCTCAGGGGCGGGCTCATGGCCGGGAGCGCAGCGTTCCTCGCCGCCTGCGGGACGACGCAGTCCAGCTCGGCACCCGCGAGCGCGGCACCGCCGAGCAAGGCGCCCACGGGCTCCGGAGCCAGCGCGGCGCCGGCCAGCGAGGCCCCGACGCCGGAGCCCGTGAGCTACGCCGGGGTGACCCTGAACAACAGCACCGGCGGCTACTCGATCCCGGCCTTCCAGATCGGGCTCGACGCCTGGAAGGCCGAGACGGGCGGGAACGCCACCTTCACGAACATCCCGTTCGACGAGAAGTCCATCAAGTACGCGAGCTTCATCGCCACGCAGGACGCTTCCTGGGACCTCCACTACACGTATGACATTTTCATGCAGCGCTTCGGGACGCGTCTCCTGCTGCCCCTCGAGGGCAACTACACGGGCGACCTGAGCGACTTCATCCAGACCGCGCTGCCGGGCTTCACGACCCAGTCCGACCAGGTCCTGCGGGGCCTGCCGATCCATTTCAGCGCCTGGCTGTGGACCTGGAATCCGGAGCTCTTCGAGGCCATCGGCGAGGACGGCTCGAACCCGCCCGACACGTACGAGGGCCTCTTCGCCCTCACCCCGAAGTTCGTCGAGAAGAAGATCATTCCGTGCGCCCAGCCCTGGCAGGGGGCGGGCGGGACCTTCGCCAAGCTGTACTGGACCCACATCTACAACTCGACCGGCCATCCCATGTTCAGCGACGACCGCACCCAGGTGATGTTCGACGGGCCGGAGGGCCTGGCCGCCTTCCAGACGATCGAGGCCGGCCTGAAGAGCGGCTGGTGGGATGCCCGCTACCTCAACATCACCAACGAGCACGAGGCGTATGTCGAGTTCGCCAAGGGCAACATGGCGACCGTCATGCACAGCGAGTCGGAGATCAAGCCCACGGAACCGGAGCTGGTTGCCGCCGGAAAGCTGGCGGTTCGCCAATTCCCGGGCATCGAGTCCGGAAAGACGGGCTCCGCCCAGGGTGCGGACGGAACCGGGGTCAACAAGTGGACCAAACAGCCCGAGGCCTCGTGGAGCTACTTCAACCGGCTGTTCACCCCGGACATCGCGCTGAAGATCAGCCTGCACAAGCCCGAGCTCTACCCGCCCACCCGCAACTCCGTCCTCGAGGACCCGGCGGTCATCGAGGCCCAGCCACTCCTGCCGGCCCATGCGGCCCAGGCCAAGGGGGTGACCAACCTGTGGTCGACCCCCTACAACTACGAGCCGGTCTTCGACGACGTGGTCAACAAGATCATCAAGGGCGAGTATTCCGCGCAGCAGGCGCACGATGCCGCCGTAGCCGGCGTCCAGGACCTGATCATCAAGTACCTGAGCGCGTAGCGCGGTCACGCCGTCGGCAGCGCCGACCACGGATCGAGCGGGCAGGGGTCCCGGAGCTCCTCGATGTTCGCCTGTCTGGCCGCCGATTATCCTCGCGAGCCCCGGGCCGGGGAACCGGACCTGCTCGACGAGGCCGATCGGCGGCTGGCCGCGGGTGAGATCACCGCCGCCGAGCACCTCGCCCTGGCGCGCGAGGTCGTCCGGGTGGTCGTGGAGGAGCAGGAGACCTCCGGCCTCGCCATGCTCACCGACGGCGCCGTGGCCGACGCGGACCGGCTGCGGCCGCTGGTCGAGGGGCTCGGGGGGACGAGCTCGGGTCGCCCCGTGGCGCTGCCCGACGGCGCCACCGGGCTAGGTCCACGGTTCGATGAGCCGGCCGGCTGGCGCGGGCCGATCCACGTCGACGCCTGGCGCTGGGCGGACCACGCCACGGACCAGCTCGTCAAGCAGGTGGTCATCGGTCCCTACACCTTGGCCCGCCTGGCCGAGCCCGGCGCCGTGTCCCGCGAACGGCTCGCCCTGGCTCTGGCGGACGCCCTCAACCTGGAGCTGCATGCACTGGCCGAGGCGGGCTGCCCGGTCATCCAGATCGACGAGGGCGCCCTGACCGCGATCGGCGACGACGCCGGCGAGTGGCGCCTGTATGCCGAGACGCAGCGGCGCCTGACCGCCGGCCTGGACGAGCACCATCTCAGCCTGGGCGTGTACCCGGGGGCCATCGACCCGGTGGGGCAGGCGAGCATCCTGGGCGGCCCGTACCGGAGCTTTCTCGTGGATGGCCTGGGTGGTCCCGACGCCTGGCGTTTCGTGTTCGCCGTTCCGGCGGACCGCGGCATCATCGTGGGGGCCCTCGATGCCGGGCAGCCCGAGCGTGACGAGACGGAGGTGCTGGTCTGGGCGATGGCCTGGGCGGCGCACGCCGAACGGATCCCGGCGCGAGTCGGCCTCGCCTCCAATGGAAGCCTTCGCTCGATCGGCCGGCATGCCGCTCGGCGCAAGATCGAGCGGATGGGAGAAGCGGTCCGGATCGCCGCGATGGGCCCGCTCCAGGAGGTGGCCGAGGCGCTCGATCCGGCGCCCCTGCAGAGCCCGATGACGCCGCTCCGGCGGATGGCGGAGGCCGTGGAATCCGCACGCGCGCCGCGCTGATCGGCGGCTCGTGACCTCGATCCGACGACACCTGGCGGCGCGAAGCCGGCTCGGGCGGTTCCTTGACGACGGTTTCCGAGACATCGTAGATTGTCGACAATGCACGCGGCCATCCCGAAGCCGGACGAGGCAACGTGAGCGCGACGCCCATCGGTTTCGGCATCCTCGGGTCAGGCAACATGGCGCGCGTCTATGCCGACGCCCTCGCGACGCAGGTGACGGCCGGTCGGCTCGTGGCGGTCGCGCTGGGATCGCGCGCCGGCTCGCTCGCCGCCGAGTTCGAGGTCGCCGACGAACCCTCGGCCGAAGACCTCGCCGAGCGCGCGGACGTGGACGCCGTGGTCATCGCCACGCCGCACTCCACCCACCTGCCGCTTGCCCTCCTGGCCGCGGCGGCCGGGAAACACGTCTACCTCGAGAAGCCGATGGCCCTCGACGTGGCCGAGTGCGACCAGATCATCGCGGCCTGCCGGCGCGCCGGGGTCCAGCTGACGGTCGCCAAGCAGACCCGTCACATGGAGATGTCGATGCGCGCCAAGGCCTACATCGACGAGGGCCGCATCGGGGAGATCCTGTTTCTCCGCCCGATGAGCGTGACCCCGGGCTCGGGCTTTGCCAACGTCCCGCAGAGCTGGCCGTCCGACCCGCGCGAGGGCGACGCGTTCCTCGACTGGGGATCGCATGCCTGCGACGCCATCCGCTGGTTCAGCGCGGCCGACGCGGTTCGCGTCTACGCGGACTACGAGAACTTCACCGGGCTGCGGCTGGAGAGCCCGACGGCCATGGTCCAGATCCGCCTGTCGAGCAAGGCGATCGCCCAGATCCTGCTGTGCTACGAGATCGGCCCGTCCGGGTTCGGGACCCGCCGCAACAACCAGTACGAGATCGTGGGCACGGAGGGGTCGATCTTCTGGGACCTGGATCGGATCGAGCTGCTGACCGGTGCGCGCGACCAGGTCGTCTGGGAGCTGCCGAGCTGGACGCTGCCCGACTTCAAGCCGCGCGATCCCCGGCGGATCGGCAACACGGCACGGCAGCTGGACGACTTCATCGCCGCGTTGCAGGCCGGGCAGATGCCGCGGATCACCGGCCAGGACGGCCGGGCGGCCATCGAGATGACCCAGGCGGCGAAGCAGTCGGCACAGACCGGTCGGGCCGTCGATCTGCCGCTCGCCGGCTGACGTCGGAGCGGGAGAGGGGACCACAGATGGCCGATATCGCGCTCCGGCTGGAAGGGGTCTCCCGCCACTTCGGCGCCGTGCGGGCGGTCGACAACCTGTCCATCGACATCCCGTCGGGCAGCTTCGTGACGCTCCTCGGACCGTCCGGCTGCGGGAAGAGCACGACGCTCAGCCTGATCGCCGGGCTCGACCGGCTCGATGGCGGACGGATCCTCCTGGGCGACGAGGACATCACCCTGACCCCGCCCAACGAGCGGCGGATGGCCATGGTGTTTCAGAACTACGCGCTCTACCCGCACCTGACGGCGCACGACAACATCGCCTTCGGCCTCAAGCTGCAGCATCGCCCGGCGGCGGAGATCCGGTCGCGGGTCAGCGCAGTCGCCGAGGCGCTCGACATCGCCCACCTGATGAAGCGGAAGCCGGGCCAGATGTCCGGCGGCCAGCAGCAGCGAGTGGCGCTCGGCCGGGCGCTGGTCAAGGAGCCGCTCGTCTTCCTGCTCGACGAGCCGTTCAGCAACCTGGACGCCGGTCTCCGCAGCCGGATGCGGACGGAGGTCAAGCACCTCCACCTGAGACTCGGCACGACCAGCGTCTTCGTGACCCACGATCAGGAGGAGGCGATGACGCTCTCCGACCTGATCGCCGTCATGCGCGACGGCAAGGTGGTCCAGCTCGGGACGAGCCGCGACATCTACCGGAAGCCCCGTGACCTGTATGTCGCGACGTTCGTCGGCAAGCCGAAGATGAGCCTGGTCGACGGCGCCCTCGAGCGCTCCGCCGGCGAGGTGCGCTTCGTCTCGCCGGACCTGCGGATCGCGCTGGGTTCGCCGGCCGCGCTCGGCCTGCAGGACGGGACCTGGCCGAAGGTGGCGCTCGGCGTGCGCGCCGAAGATGTGCGCCTCCGCTCGACCGGCAGCGATGAGCAGCCGCTCGGCAGCTTCGGAGCGTCCGTGCAGCTCCTGGAGCCGATCGGCTCCGATACCTTCGTCGAACTGGCCGCCGGAGACGCCACGGTCGTCGCCAGGGTCGCGCCTGACGTCCGCCTCGAGATCGGCGAGGCGGTCCAGGCGACGCTGGCGCCGGGGCGGATCCACCTGTTCGATCGCGAGCGAGGGCAGCGGATCATCCATTGAGCGCCCCGGATCGCGGCCCAGCCTCCGTCCCGGCCGAGGCGGACCGCGCATTGAGCGATCGGGTCGCCGTGGTGACCGGCGGGGCCAGCGGCATCGGCCGGGCGATCGCCATCGCCCTTGCGGCCGACGGCGCAACCGTCATCGTGGCCGATCGCGACGAGGCCGGCGCTCGGGCCGTCGCCGCCGGGCTCGACCGGGGGCTGGCCAGAACCATCGATCTCGTCGATGCGCCGGCGTGTCGAGCCTTGATCGAGGGGGTCGTCGAGCGCTGCGGGAGGCTCGACATCCTGGTCAACAGCGCGGGCTTCCAGCACGTCGCTCCGGTCACGGACTTTCCGATCGAGCAATGGGAGGCGATGCTGCGGACGATGCTCACGGCGCCGTTCGTCCTCAGCCAGGCCGCCCTGCCGGCGATGTTCGCCCGAGGCTGGGGACGGATCGTCAACATCGGCTCGATCCACTCGCTCGTGGCCTCGCCCAACAAGGTCGCCTACATCGCCGCCAAGCACGGACTGCTGGGGCTGACCCGCGCGATCGCGCTGGAGGCCGGTCCCCGCGGCGTGACCTGCAACGCGGTCTGCCCGGCCTACGTCAGAACCCCACTGGTCGAGGCACAGATCGCCGAGCAGGCGAGGACCGCCGGCATCCCCCGGGAGGACGTCGTGGACCGGATCATGCTGGCCGGCGCCGCGATCCCCCGCCTGCTGGAGGCGGACGAGGTGGCCGCCTACGTCCGGTTCCTCTGCTCCGACGCCGCCGCCGGAATCACCGGCTCGGCCCAGCTCATCGACGGTGGCTGGACCGCGCGCTGAGCCCGATCGACGTTACGCCGGCGTCAACGGCAGGGTCACCGCCTGGTGGCTCGCCGCGGAGCGGTCGGCGGCCTCGACGATCTCCACGGCCGACCGCCCATCGTGGCCGCTCACGGCGGGCGCACGATCCTCCCGGATGGCGTCGGTGAAGTCCTGGACCTGGGCCGCGAAGCCCGCCAGGCGGTTCGGATCGAGGTAGTCGCCCAGGAAGTCGAAGGCGACCTGCTCGTCGACGACCCGCCAGCCCTCGGCATCGCCGAGTCGGACCTGGCCGTAGTGATCGGCCTCGATGATCCCCGTCGACCCGATCACCCGCGTCCAGTCGTTCGGCGTGAGGCCCGGCTCCGGCGTCTCGTAGGTCATCAGCATCTGGGCCATCACCCCGTCGGCCATGGTCACCTGCACCTGGGCCGAGAGGTCGATCGGCGGCGGCGTCCCGTAGGTCCGGTACTCGGCGTACACCCGGACGGCCTCTGAGCCGGTCAGCCAGCGCAGCGCATCGGTCTGATGGACGCCCCAGTCGAGGAACTGCGAGCCCTCGGCGGGATCGAACGCCCATGCCTTCCTCGGGATGATGATCCGGCCGGTCGCCTCGTCGACGACGTCCTCCAGCAGGAAGCCGGTCCATGTCCCGCGCATCTCGAGCATCCGGATGTCGCCCACCGCGCCCTCGTCCACCAGGCGCTTCATCGCCCTGGGCGCATGGCGGAAGCGGGTCACGAAGTTCACCGTGAGCTTGACGCCCGCCGCCGCGCAGGCGCCGATGATCGCGTCGCAGTCGGCGACCGAGACGGCCATCGGCTTCTCGATGTAGACGTGCTTCCCGGCGGACGCGGCCGCCATCGCCTGGGGACGGTGCGCCGTGTGGGGCGACGTGATCACGACCGCGTCCACGTCGCTACGGTCCAGGAGCGCGGTCAGGGAGTCGTCGGCCTGGACGCCGAACTCGCGGGCCAGTGCCGGCGCCCGCGTGCCGCCCCAGATCGAGACAAGGTGGGCGCCGGACAGGTGGCGGGTGACGCATGCGGCATACGTCCGGCCCATGTAGCCGGAGCCGATGATGCCGACGCCAACGCTGCTCATGGGGCGTCGTCGGATAGGCCCGCCGCACGGGATGCCGGCGGCCGGGCGGACAGATCGATGCCACGGACGAGCGCCTCGACCTTGCCGCCCAGCCGCTCGGGCTCGCCCGGGAGATCCTCGCGCGGTGGCAGGCGGCGAAAGGGCACGGCGAAGACGGCATCGAACGCCTCCGCGTGGCGGGACGGCCAGCCGATGTCCAGCGCGTAGCGCAGACCCTGGCCCACCTCCCACTCGACGAGGTCGCGCGGCCACTCGTCCTCGAGGCCGCGGGTCATCACCGCCGCCAGCTCCACCTTCCTGGCAACCACCTCGACCGGGAGATCGATCCACAGGTTCGGCCGGAACTCGAGGGTGGTCGAGGCGATCGGGTAGCGCAGCACCCGGCTCCTGTGCGCGAAGGTGCCGGCGAGATCGACCGCGTCGAGGAGCGCCCGGCCGGTCGTCGTGTGGTCGGCCGTCCAGTCGCCGGCCGCGGGAGGCCCGAAGACGTACGCGGGGCGCCGGTCGCGAAGGATGTCCGCCAGCGATTCCTTCACCCGCTGGGCGTGGTCGGAGATGCGGTGGTAGGGCGCGTCGAGGAACTCGATCGTTGCGCCGAGGGCCGCCGCCACATCGCGCGCAGCCGTCTGCTGGATCGACGACACGGCCACGAGATGGATGTCGTCGTCGGCGTGGGTGATGAGCGTGCCACCGAGGCCGTAGATGAAGTCATCGGTGTGGGGTGTGACGACCAGGATCTCCACGGGGTCCTCCGAACGTCGATGGTCTGGCGGATTGGCGGCGGGAGACCGTCAGGTTGCGAGGACCGCGTCCTCCAGCCACGCGCGGTAGTCCGTCTCGAGCAACCGGCGGCAGGCCCGGTAGTCGTCCTCCGTGAAGCCCTGGTACGGGGAGAGCAGGCGGAGCGGGAACTCGGGCAGCATGCCGAGCTTGACCAGCATCTTGTCGTAGGCGCCGTCCATGTGCGGACCGGGCGCGGGCTGGGCCCACAGGTCCGTGCCGAGCCGCTGGAACGCGTGCTGGAGGCGCATCAGCTCGGCGGCGTCCCGGGTCTGCCCCGCTTCGAACAGCGCGTTGGTCATCCGCGGCGAGAGCTCGGCATACGACGCGAGCAGCGAGCACTCGCCGAACATCGAGCCGTGCGGAAAGTTCCCCTCGCCCATGAAGTGCTGCAGGTCGCCGGCATCGCGGACCAGCTCCTCGGCGGCGGCCATGCCGCCGCCGGTGGTCTTGGTGGCGACGAGGTTCGGGATCTCCGGGATGAGCCGGGCGTAGTCGCGCCCGCCGAGGACCCGCTTGGTCCGCGGCAGGTTGTAGTGAAGGAAGCGCGAGTCCGGGAACCGCCCGCACGTGTCGGAGAAGAAGCGCAGCAGCTCGATGTCGTTGAGCGGGCCCCACGACGGCAGCGAGACCTGGAACATCCGGAAGCCCACGTCGTGGGCGTACTCCAGCCGCTCGAGGATCTGCGGCGTGGAGAGTCCGATGACCCCGACCATGGCGCTGACGTCGCTGCCGCGCGTCTCCTCGTGGAAGACGTCGACCACCTGCCGGAACCGGCGCGTGTCGACGGCGTAGCCCTCGCCGCCCGTGCCGAACACGTAGCAGTGCCGGAACCCCGCCGCCAGGACGCGACGGACCTCCTCGCGCAGAAGCTCCTCGACGAGCTCGAAGCGATCGTCCCACGGCGTTGGGCAGGCGACGAGGATGCCCTGCGGGTAGCGTGCCATCAGCCGGTCGCCGGGATGCGGCCGCCCGTCTCGAGCAGGTCGAGCACGTACCCGGCGCCGAGTCGATGGAGGTCGTCCGTGGACTCGAGCGAGGTCGCGGCGACATGCGGGGTGAGGATCACGTTCGGGAGCCCGGCCAGCGGATCAGCCGCCGGATCCGGCGGCTCCGTGGCACGCACATCGAGCGCCGCCACGGCGACCCGCCCATCGCGCAGCGCCTCGGCCAGCGCCGGCTCGTCGACGTGGCCGCCGCGCGAGACGTTGACGAGGACGAGCCCGGGCTTGACCAGGGCCAGGGCATCGCGCGACACGATGGGCGGTGCGCCAGGCGTGTACGCGGCACAGACCACGATGGCATCGGACCTGCGGAAGAGCTCCTCCCGTTCGACGAGCTGGAGGTCCGGATCGTCGGAGCTCGCGAGGTACGGGTCGTGAGCGATGGTCCGAAAACCGAACGCCCGCGCCTTGCGTGCGACAAGCCGGCCGACCCGGCCGGCGCCGGCGATGCCCAGCGTCTGGCCGCGGAGTCGCCTGACCGAGCCCAGGATGGAGCGGTCGCCGGCGGGCCACTCCCCGGCCGCCGTGGCGTTGGCCAGCGGCAGGAGGCGCCGCTGCGCCGCGAGCAGAAGGGCGAGCGCGTGGTCAGAGACCTCGTCCGTGCAGTAGTCCGGCACGTTGCGGATGGGGATGCCGGCGGCCGCGGCCCCGGCGCCATCCACCTTGTCCGTGCCGATGCTGTAGCAGAGGATGCCGACACAGCGCTCCAGGCTGGCGAACCGATCCGCCTCCAGGCGGCGGGCACCGGTGACGATGACGGCGTCCGCCGTCCGAAGCATCTCGTCCGTCGCGAGCGTGCCGCCCGGCACCACCAGATCAACGTTGCGCTCGCCCAGCAGCGAGGTTGCCAGGGCCCACGACCAACCGTCCGGAACCGGGTCGTGGACGACGACCGTCGGACGCCCGCCCACCTCCGCCCGGACGGGGACCAGTGCACTGCCGGTCATCGGATCTCCGTTGCGGTCGGGCTGTACATTGTCGACAATCTAGGGTCGGAAACCGGCGGGCGTCAAGGATGCCGTGCGCCGGCACGGGACAGGAGGACCGAGCCATGACGGTGGCGGAACGGACCGGGACGGTCTCCCACTTCATCGGCGGCGACGAGGTGCCGTCTGCGTCGGGGCGGACGTTCCCGGCCATCGACCCGTCCACCGGGGCGGAGATCGCCCAGGTCGCCTTCGGTGAGGCCGAGGACGTCGATCGCGCGGTGGCCGCGGGACGCGCGGCCTTCGAGTCCGGGGCGTGGTCCAGGGCCGCGCCCGGTCATCGTGCCACGGTGCTGCGGCGGCTGGCCGACCTCATCAGGGCGGACGCGGAGCGCATCGGGCGGATCGAGTCGATGGACACCGGCAAGCCGATCGCCCAGGCAACCGCCGAGGTCAACGTGGCGGCCGATTTCGTCACCTACTTCGCCGGCCACGCCGAGCTCCCGAACGGCAGGACCTACCCGGCGGACGCCGGCTATTTCGTCTACACCGTGCGGGAGCCGTACGGCGTCGTCGGCGCCATCAGCCCCTGGAACTACCCGTTCCTGCTCGCCTGCTGGAAGACCGCGCCCGCGCTCGCCGTTGGCAACTCGGTCGTGCTCAAGATGGCGGAGCAGACGCCCCTGTCCACGGCGGAGCTGGGCCGATTGACCCTCGAGGCCGGCATGCCGGCCGGCGTCTTCAACGTCGTCCACGGCGACGGCCCCACGACCGGCGCGGCGCTGGTCGCCCATCCCCAGGTCAAGAAGCTGACCTTCACCGGCTCGACGGCAACCGGTCAGGCGATCCTGCGCTCCGCGGCCGACCACATCAAGAGCGTCCACCTGGAGCTCGGCGGCAAGACGCCGAACATCGTGTTCGGCGACGCCGACATGGAGCAGGCGATCGCGGGCTCGCTGTTCACCGCCTTCTACAACACGGGCCAGATCTGCACGAGCGGCTCCCGCCTGCTGGTCCAGCGCAAGGACTCGGATCGGGTCATCGAAGCGTTCGTGGAGCGCGCGCGCGGCATCCGCGTCGGCGACCCGGGCGACAGCACCTCGCAGCTGGGGCCGCTCGTGAGCGAGGAGCAGTTCCAGCGCGTCACCGGCTACATCGAGGAGGGGCGCCGCGGCGGCGCTCGCCTGGCGCTCGGCGGTGGTCGACCGCAGGTCCCCGTGGCGGGTGGCTACTACGTGGAGCCGACGATCTTCGTCGACGTCACGCCGGACATGCGGATCGCCAGGGAGGAGATCTTCGGCCCGGTCCTGTCCGTCCTCACGTTCGATGACGAGGACGAGGCGGTCCGCATCGCGAACGATGTCATGTACGGGCTGGCCGCCACGATCTGGACGACGGACCTGGGGCGCGCCTTCCGGGTCGCCCAGAAGATCGACGCCGGGATCATCTGGACGAACTGCCCGCACTATCTCCCGGTCAACGTCCCGTACGAAGGCCACAAGATGTCCGGGCTCGGCGAGGACCTGGGGGTGGAGGCGCTCCAGACGTTCACCCACCTCAAGACGCACTGCGTGAACTTCAATGGCGCCAGGATGGCCTGGGCGTGACCGACGTCGCGGAGCGGGTGGCAGACCTCGCCGCGATCCGGGCCGAGTTCCGACCGGCGGACGGCATCACCTACCTGGATACGGCCACGTACGGTCTGCCACCGCTGGCCACGGTCGGCGCGCTCCAGCGGGCGACGCTGGCGTGGCAGGCAGGCACGGCCGACTGGATGTCGGAGTGGGACGCACCCACGGATCAGGCTCCGCGCGACTTCGCGACGCTGATCGGGGCGCCGCGTGACACGATCGCCACCATCCCGGCCTCCTCGGTCGGGACGGGGCTCGTGGCGGGGATGCTGGTCCCCGGGGACGAGGTGGTGGTCCCCGCGGACGAGTTCACCTCGACCCTCTTCCCGCTGCTCGTGGCGAAGGAGCGCGGGGCAATCGTCCGCGAGGTGCCGTTCGGCGACCTGGCCTCCTCGATCACGGCCTCGACCCGGCTCGTCGCCGCCAGTCTCGTGCAGATGCAGACGGGACGCGTCGCGGACATGAGCGCGATCGTCGAAGCGGCGGAACGGCACGGCAGCCAGATCCTGATCGACGCCACGCAGGGCGTCCCGTTCGTGCCGCTCGAGGCGGTCATCGACCGGATCGATTACCTGGTCTGCTCGGGCTACAAGCACCTGCTCTCACCGCGCGGCACGGCATACCTGTACGTCCGGCGCGACCGCTGGCACGAGCTGGAGCCGCGCAACGCCAACTGGCGATCGGCCGATCAGCCGTACGCGCGCTATTTCGGCGGGCCGCTGACCCTGGCGGCCGATGCCCGCCGCTTCGACGTCTCGCGCGGCTGGTTCGCGTGGCTGGGCGCGACCGCCTCGCTGGAGCGGCTGACCGCCTGGAAGGAGGCTGGCGCGTTCGAGGCGGTCCGGGGGCTCGCCAAGAGCCTGGCAGACCGGCTGGGCGTGCCGTGGTACGGCGGATCGCTGGTCTGCGCTCCATTGGCCGATGGCGAGTCCGCCCGCCGTGCACTCGAGGCTGCGGGCGTCCGCGCCTCCGTGCGTGGAACGGCGATTCGCTTCGCCGTCCACGTCTACAACACGCCGAGCGATCTCGACCGAGCCGCGGAGGCGGTGGGGCCGTTCATGGACGAAGGACGCACGCGACCATGAGCGTCGGGTTCGGACTCCTGGGTTCCGGGTTCATGGCCCACACCTACGCGCAGTGCCTGAGGGAGCATGTCGAGGACGGCCACCTGGTCGCCGTCGCCTGCGGCACACGCGCGCCCGGCCTGGCCGACGAATACGGCGTCCCCCTGGCCCCCGGAGCCGAGGCGCTTCTGGCCCGCGACGACATCGAGGCGGTCATCATCGCGACTCCGCACTCGACGCACCTGCCGTTGACCCGCGCCGCGGCGGGCGCGGGAAAGCACGTCTACATCGAGAAGCCGATGGCGGTCACGCTGGCTGAGTGCGACGCGATGGTCGCCGCCTGCCGGGAGGCCTCGGTCCTCCTCAACGTCAACAACGTGACTCGCCATCGCGCGTCTCCACAGACGGCCAGGCGGCTGCTCGACGAAGGCAGGATCGGCGAGCTGCGGATGATCCGCGTCCTGAGCTCGGTCATCACCTACCTGACCGATGACCACGGCTGGGCGCACAAGCCTGGCGAAGGCGGGGCGTGGCTGGACATGGGCGTCCACCAGTTCGACGCGCTGCGCTGGTTCACCGGCTCCGAGGGGGAGGTCGTCTTCGCCAAGATCCGCGATTTCGGCGGAGATGTCCACCAACGGCGGTCGGGCATGGCCCAGCTCGTCATGCGCAACGGCGTGATGGCCCAGGTCCTCATCAGCTTCGAGATGCCATCGCCGGGCCTCGGCTCGCAGAGCCAGTGGACGCTCATCGGCTCGGAGGGGATCATCGAATCGGATTCGTACGGCAAGGTCCGGTTGGGCCGTGAGGACGGCTGGCAGGAGGTCTTCGAGATGCCGCGGTTCGGCCTGAACGACGATGTCTACAGCCCGATCCGGCTCGAGGCGTTCGCGGCCCAGACACAGGCGTTCGCGCTAGCCGTCCGGGCGGGCATCGATTCCGCGACGCCGGCACTGCAGGGCGCCGATGGTCGGGCGGCCGTCGAGATCGTCGAGGCCGCGGCTCGCTCCTCCGAAAGCGGCGAGGCGGTCCGCCTGCCGCTACAGGCGCCCTGACGCCCCCTGGCGAACGGAGGACCCCGGACGTTGGAGGTCGTCGAGCGCACCATCCTGAGTGCCGCCGAGGCCGGCACCCCGCGGGCCGTTGCCACGTTCCCGGCGTTCGTCGTCCTGGCCGACGGCAGCCTCCTGGCGAGCTACAGCATCGGCACCGGCAAGGACACGGACGACCTCACGATCGAGCTGCGCCGCTCGAGCGACGGAGGAAGAACCTGGTCTGAACCCGAGGCGCCGTTCGCCACGACCCTCGGGGGCCGGCGGGGGTCGCTCAAGGCGGCCCCGATCACGCGCCTGGACGGTCCCCGCCTCATCGTCGCCGCCCTGTGGATCGATCGCGAGGCGTTCCCCGGCCAGCCGCTCTTCCACCCGGTCACGGAGGGCTGCCTGCCGATGGTCATCCTCCTCGCCGACTCCGTTGACGCGGGCCGGACGTGGACACCCTGGCGAGCGGTCCCGATGCCCGAGGAGATCGGGCCTCCGTCCCTGACCAACGCGATCCTGCGCCTCGGAGACGGCCGCCTCGTCCTGAGCGTCGAGTCCAACAAGTCGTACCTCGACGCGTCGCCGTGGTACCAGCGGGTGGTCCATCTCCGGTCCGAGGACGATGGCCGGACGTGGTCCCCGCCGGTGACCGTGACGGCCGATCCCACGGGCCGGATCGCCAACTGGGATCAGCGCGGCGCGATCGCCCCCGACGGGCGCTTCGTGACCTTCACCTGGACGTACGACTTCGAGGCCGTCGCCTACCGCAACATCCAGCGGCGGATCAGCAGCGGTGGCGGCGGGCAGTTCGGTCCGCCGGAGGACCTCGGGGTGGCCGACCAGCCGGGCCATCCCGCCATCCTGCCCGACGGGCGGCTGGTGCTCGCCTGGGTGGATCGATTCGGCTCGGGGACCATCCGTGCCCGCTCGGCGGCGGCGATCGACGCGCCGCTCGATCCCGCGTCCGAGGTGGCCGTCCACCAGCCCGACCGCGGCGATGCCGCCGGTCGCACGGCCGAGACCGCCACGACCGGCGAGGCGCTGGTGGAGATGGGCACCTGGTCGTATGGGCTGCCGTATGCCGAGGCACTCCCGGACGGCGACGTGGCCGTCGTCCACTACGCGGCCGGCGAGCGGGGCGGCACCGACGTCCGCTGGGCGCGCCTGCGGCTCGACCGATGAGTCGCCTCGCCCGGCATCGGCGCGCCAGGAGCACCTCCCGGACGGCAACCGCGCCGGACCCGAGGCGTCGCGGCCGGACCGGTGGACCTGTCGATGGGGGACCTCATTCGGTGGCTCGGCTGCAGGGGAGGCGCGTTCGATGACAACCCAGCCGGATCCACTCGCCAACGCGACGCTGGCGGAGATGGAGACCTTCGCGGCCGGGCTGCTGCCCACCAACGCGCTTGATTACTATGCCTCGGGGGCCCGCGACGAGCAGACGTTCCGCGGCAACCTGTCCGCCTGGA
>JACDAV010000262.1 GCA_013695255.1 Chloroflexota bacterium | reverse complement strand
GGACCTGCTCGTCGCGGACCTCCAGCGCCGCCTCGCCGGGCAGGAGATCCGGCTCCAGCTCACGCCGGCGGCTCGGGACCTGATCGTTCGCGAGGGCCACGACCCGGCCTTCGGGGCACGGCCGCTGAAGCGGACGATCCAGCGACTGGTGGAGAATCCCCTCGCCCGGGCGCTGCTCCGGGGCGAGCTGCGGCCGGGCGAGGAAGTTCGTCTCGAGGCGGACCCGGTCGCGGGCAGACTCGTCTTCTCGACGGACACGCGGACGGTCGCGGCCGAGCCCGGCGAGCGACGGGACGCCCGTTCCCGGGCCCAGGGCGGGGAGCCGGCCGCGGCCGGCGTGGGAACCGGGCCTGGCCGGCTGGACCTGCCGGACCTCGACGGCGGGCCAAGGCGCGACGGCGGCCTGGTCAACTGAAGCTCGAGGCGGTCGCGGCGCGGCTCACGTCGCTTCCAGGGGTCCTCCCCGCGCCGCCTCCCGAGCTGATCCCGGTCGCCTCGGCCGGGAACCGGTCGCCGCCCCGTGCGCGGCTCGCCCCAGGGGAGCCCAGCGAGGCCGCCGTCCTCGTCCTGATCGTGCCCGGCGTCACCGGAGAGGCGCAGGTCGTGCTCACCGAGCGAGCCAGCCGCGGCGGCCACCACAGCGGTGAGGTGTCCTGTCCTGGCGGACGCGCCGAGCCGGCCGATGCCGACCTCGAGGCCACGGCGCTGCGCGAGGCGGCAGAGGAGATCGGGCTGGACGCGCCGACCGCCGGCGTCCGCATCGTCGGACGGCTCGATCCGTTCTGGATCCCGGTCAGCGACTTTCGCGTGACGCCGATCGTCGCCATCGCGGAGCGGATGCCGGACCTCGTGCCGGCCGAGGCGGAGGTCGCGCGGATCGTGCTCGCGCCGGTCGGCGCGTTCCTGCCCGGCGCCCGGATCGAGATGGTCGAGGCGGTCGTCCGTGACTGGCCACTTCGCTACGGCGCCTACCAGGTCGAGGACCTGCGCGTCTGGGGCGCGACCGCCCGGATCCTGGGCCAGCTCGGCGCGGTTCTCGGGGCGCCCTGACCGGAGCCACTCCCCCTACAGCGGCTCCCCGCTCGATCGATCGACCCGCTCGGGCGAGGGCGGACGGCCTGCCAGGCTGCCCTCGGCGGGGCTGACCCCCGTCTCGCCCGGTTCGAGCGCTCGCGCCGCGCCCGCCACGATCCCGGGCACCACGCCGTCGTCCGCGCCGGCGAGCTCGACCACGAAGGCCCGCATCTGGGAGTGCTCGGTCCACGCACCGTGCACGACGTGCGGCGGCCAGACGACGGCCTCGCCGGCGGCCACGCGCAGGCGCTCCTCGCCGACCAGGACCCAGCCGCCTCCCTCGATCACGATGAAGTACGTCGTGTTCGGGTTCGAGTGCGGCTCGATCAGCGCGTTGCGCCCGAACGCCAGCTCGGCCACGATGCCGCGTCCGTCGCTGTGGATCACCTGCCCCGTGAGGCCCCTGGTGCCCGGCGGGCCGTCCGGTCGCCGGTGCCCCACCCCGAACCTGATCACCTGGATCGGCACCGGATTCCTCTGCCCGGGCGTCGGTGGGCGGTCGCTAGCGCCGGCGCCGGCGCCGGGCCGGCTTGGGGCGGATGGTCGCCTCGGGCCTGGAGAATGTCGTGCGCGTGAAGTAGCGCTGGCGGGCCAGGCGCTGCTCATAGGCTGCAAGGATCGGCGGGAAGCGACGGAACCGCACCCAGACCATGACCGCCAGCCCGATGATCGCCGTCGTCAGCACCAGGAAGAAGTCGAACACGAAGAGGGCGCCCACGATCAACAGGCTGAACGTGATCAGCCCTGCCCACAGCAGCCACTCCCACATGTCGAGATAAGGCGCATGGCGATGGAGCCGCCGGGTCCGGACGTTGTAGAGGACGATCAGCGCGATCAGGAGGACGAGCGACGCGATCCACGTCGGGTGGAACAGGTCCGGGAAGTTCTTGCTGTTGAAGGCGGTGAACAGGTACTCCCAGGGCGGAAGCGTCACGCGTGTCCTCGTCTGCGGCATGGATCGCGGGCTCGGCCGCGACGGCGCGACGGAGCGTGGCAGGTGCGCGCGCGTCGGCTGCCCGCCACCGGCCGGGTCCGAGTATGCCACGCCAGCACCGCTATACTCGCCGCGAGGACGCGTGCGCCGACGCACCGGGCTGCCCGCAGGTCGCTCCGCCTGCCCGGGTCCGCGCCGCCACCCCTACATGGGAGGAGTGCCGGGGTGCGAGCCCTGCTGTCAGTCGCGAACCGCCAGGGGATCTCCGAGCTCGCCCGCGAGCTCCAGGCGCAGGGCGTCGAGATGTACGCGACGGACGGCACCCGCGACCATCTCGCGGCGGACGGCGTCGAGGTCTCGCCCGTCTCCGAGCTGACCCAGGTCCCGTCGCTGGTCGGCGGGCAGGTCAAGACGTTCCACCCGGCGGTCTACGCCGGGATCCTCGCCCGACGGGACATGCAGGGGCAGCTCGACGAGCTCAGCGAGCAGGGCATCGGCCTGATCGATCTCGTCGTCGTCAACGTCAAGCCGTTCGCGCCGGAGGTCGGACGGCGGATGGTCGGCATCGACGAGGCGATCGAGATGATCGACGTGGGCGGCGCAGCGCTCCTGGGGGCTGCGGCCCGCAATGCGGCCGGGGTCGCCGCGGTCGCCAGCCCGGAGCACTACCGCCGCCTCGTCGCGGAGCTCAAGGAGTTCGGGCACGTCTCGGCGGAGTTCCGTGCCCAGCTCGCCGCGGAGGCGTTCGGGGCGGTGGCGGCCTATCACGCCGAGATCGCGGCCTACCTCAACCAGATCTCCGGCAACGTCTTTCCCAAGCGGCTGGCCGTCGTGCTCGAGAAGATCGACGATCTGCGCTACGGGGAGAACCCGCATCAGCGTGCGGCACTCTACCGGGAGACCACCCATCGATCCGGGACCGTCGCCGACGCGACCCAGATCCAGGGCAACCGGCCGTCGTTCAACAACCTGCTCGACCTCGACGCCGCCTACCGGACGGCCCGCGACTACACCGCCCCCACCGTCGCGATCGTCAAGCACACGGACCCGGTGGGGCTGGCGTCGAACGACGAGCTGGTCGAGGCGTACCGCAAGGCGCTCGAGACGGACCCGGTCTCGTCCTTCGGCGGGATCGTGGGCGTCAATCGCGAGCTGGACGGCGCGACCGCCCGCGAGATCGCCATGAACTCGTACGAGGCGGTCGTCGCGCCGGGCTTCTCGCACGCGGCCCTCGGCATCCTGCGCGCCAAGCCCGGGCTCGAGCTGCTCGGCGTGCCACCGGACCCGGTCGAGGGCATGCGCGACTACGGCATCGCGAGCCTCGACTTCAAGCGCGTGGACGGCGGGCTCCTGGTCGAGAGCCTGGACACGCTGGGTCTCGATCGGGGACAGCTCCAGGTCGTCACCAAGCGCCGGCCGACGCTGGAGGAGCTGACGGATCTCCTGTTCGCGTGGCGGGCCGTCCGCCACGTTCGGTCGAACGCGATCGTGCTCGCCCGCGGCGCGGCGACGGTCGGCGTGGGAGCGGCCCAGGCCAGCCGCCAGGTCTCGGTGGAGATCGCCCTCCGGCGGGCTGGCGATCGCGCCAGGCTTTCGGTCATGGCCAGCGACGCCTACTTTCCGTTCCCGGACGGCATCCAGATCGCGGCCCAGTCCGGCGTCACGGCGATCATCCAGCCGGGCGGCTCGATCCGGGACGAGATGGCGATCGAGGTCGCGGACCGGCACCACATGGCGATGGTCTTCACGGGGCGCCGTCACTTCCGCCACTGAAAAAATCCTCGGGCCGATGGCGTCGCGGGGCTCCGCCTCGGACCTCGGAGGGCTGCGACACAGGAGAGCCATTGGAACAGCAGCTCGCGATGGACATGGCCCGGGTGACGGAGGCGGCGGCGATCGCATCAGCCCGCTTGATGGGCCGGGGCGAGCGCGACGAGGCGGATCACGCGGCCGTCGAGGCGATGCGCGCCGCCATGGACGACCTGGACATCCGGGGCCGGATCGTCATCGGCGAGGGCGAGCGCGACGAGGCGCCGATGCTGTACATCGGCGAGACGGTCGGCCGGGCGTCGGAGGATGACCGCCGCCAGGCGACCGAGATCGACATCGCGGTCGATCCGCTCGAGGGCACCAACCTCGTCGCGACCGGCCAGGGAGATGCGATCACGGTCCTCGCCGCATCGGAGAAGGGCGGCCTCGTCCACGCCCCGGACACGTACCTCGACAAGCTGTGCGTCGGGCCGGTCGCGGCCGGCGCCGTCGACATCACCCGATCGCCGAGCGAGAACGTGAACCGGATCGCCGAGGCGCTCCGCCGGCGCGTCAACGACATCGCCGTGATCGTCCTCGATCGGCCACGCCACGAGGCGCTGATCCGCGAGCTGCGGACGACCGGGGCCCGGATCAAGCTCATCTCGGACGGCGATCTCTCGGCCGCGATCAGCGTCGCGGTCTCGGGGACGGGCGTGCACGCCGTGATGGGCATCGGGGGCGCGCCGGAGGGCGTCATCACCGCGGCGGCGCTGCGCTGCCTGGGCGGCGAGATCCAGGCACGGTTCCGGTACCGCAACGACGAGGAGCGGGAGCGCGGCGCACAGATGGGGCACGGTGACGAGACCCGCGTCTACCGGACGGAGGACCTGTGCTCCGGCGAGTCGGTCGTGTTCGCCGCGACCGGCGTGACGGACGGCGAGCTGCTCCAGGGCGTCCGGTTCTTCGGCGGCGGGGCTCGGACGCACTCGCTCGTGATGGCCTACCAGACGAAGCAGGTCCGGTTCATCGACACGGTCCACATGTTCGACCGGGACCGCCCGCCGGCCGTGCGGTTGTAGTCGGGCCGATGCGTCCGTCGCGCGTCCGCCGGTGAGCGCACCCAACCGCCACATCGTGGCCATGGGCGGAGGCGGCTTCTCGATGGAGCCGGACAACCCGCTCCTCGACGACTTCGTGCTCGAACTCACCGGCCGGGCTCGGCCCCGGGTGTGTTTCCTGCCGACTGCCACGAGCAACGTCGCGACCTACCTCTCGACGTTCTACCCGGCCTTCGCGCGTCGGGCCGAGGCGGACCACCTCGACCTGTTCGCGCGCGACGGACGCGACGTGCGGGCCTTCCTCCTGGCGCAGGACGTCGTGTACGTGGGCGGCGGGAACACGGCCAACATGCTGGCGATCTGGCGGCTCCACGGGCTGGACGCGATCCTCCGGGAGTGCTGGCGAGGCGGTGTCGTCCTGGCTGGCCTCTCGGCCGGCGCCATCTGCTGGTTCGGCCACGGCGTGACCGATTCCTTCGGCCCGGATCTCGCGCCGTTCGACGGCGGGCTCGGTCTCCTCGCCGGCAGCTTCTGTCCGCACTACGACGGCGAAGCCATCCGCCGACCCCGCTTCCACGAGCTGATCCGGAACGGCCTGCCGGCCGGCTGGGCCGCCGACGACGGTGCCGCGCTCCACTTCTCCGGCACGGACCTCGCCGAGGCCGTGTCGTCCCGCCCGACCGCCCGCGCCTACCGGGTCGAGCTCCGCGACGGCGACGTGGCGGAGACGCCGCTCCCGACGCGCTACCTCGGCGGGTAGCCGTCCGCGGACGAGTGGAGCAGCCGCCAGCCGCCCTCCCGAGCCCACGAGG
>JACDAV010000252.1 GCA_013695255.1 Chloroflexota bacterium | reverse complement strand
ACGCGCCGCGGCGGGTCGCGACCGCGAGGCCGTCGCTCGCGCCGCTGCCGCAACGACGCGCCTGCGCGAAGCGCTCGACGCCCTGGCCGGCTCCGCAACCGGAGACACGACGCGGGCCACCGTGGCGCTGGGCGCCGCCGAGGCCGCGCGGGCCGCGGGCGATGACGCGAAGGCTCAGGTGCGCTGGCGCGAGCTGGCCGACCGCCTGGACGGGCTTGGTGACCGCTACGGAGCGGCGTACGCGCGCTGGCGTGCGGCAGAGGCGGAGCTTCGGGCGCGCGGCACCCGCGGGGACGCCGGGCAGCTGCTGCGCGAGGCTCATGCCGTCGCCACGGATCTTGGCGCGCGGCCCATGCTGACGGAGGTCGAGGCGCTGGCGCGGCGCGCACGGGTCCCGCTCGAGCGGCCGATCGTTGCGCAGCCCGCTGTCGCGCCAGAGACCGGCTCTTCCGAACCCGTCCCCGGGGGGTCCGCGGCCCTGCGTCGCGCCGGCCTGTCCGATCGTGAGATCGAGGTGCTCCGCCTCGTGGCGGCCGGGTGGTCGAACGGTCAGATCGCCGAGCGCCTGTTCATCGCCCGCAAGACCGCCGGCGTCCACGTCACCCACATCCTGGACAAGCTCGGCGTGGCGAACCGGGTGGAGGCCGCGATGGTCGCCGCCCGCCTCGGGCTCGAGCCGGAGATCGAGGACTCGTGACGCGAGCCGCTCAGGCCGATTGCTGGCCGTCCAGGTCGCGGATCGTGGTGACCTGGACCGGTACCAGTCCGTCGTCGCCCTTCACGCCGACGTAGATCTCGTCGATCTTCAGGCCCTTGTCGGTCAGCTCGCCGATCGCTCGTTTCAGGCCCCCCTTCTCATCCGGAATCATGAGCAGCTGAACCCGCACGAGCCGAACGTTTCGGAACCCGCTGTCGCGGAGCATCGTGGCGCAGTCGCCGGTCCGGCCGTGGTCCTTCAGGGCGAAGGTGAACTCGCCGCCGAGCTCGATGGCGTCACCGGCCGCCATGCCGAGGTCGTAGCCCTGCTGGTCGAGCAGCTCGAGCAGCTCGAGGAGCGCGCCGCGCCGGATTTCGAGCGGGTCGATCTCCTCCGCGATGGACGCCATCGCGCCCGTGCCATCCTGGAGCCCGGACTTCCCGAGCCCTGTTCGGATCTGCTGGTGCATGGATCTCCCCTTCCGACCGGCGCGGCCGCCTTCGGCAGCCATCTCGCCGCCATCGTACGACCGCCAGCAACGCGCGCGCGGACACGCGGAACGGCCGGGTCCGCCGCCCCCCAGCGCGGGACCCGGCCGCCCGTCCCTTCGGCGAGCGCCTGACGGAGGAGACGTCAGGCGCCGGCGCCGGCGGGAGCACCTCGAAGCGCGTGGCCGAGGCGCAGGAGCGTGCGGTGGAGGCGGCTGCCCAGCGTGACCGCGTCGATCGAGCGGGGACGGTTCCCGGTCGCCGTTCGCGCGAGGCGGTCCGTCGCCGCGTACTGGAGCAGCTCTGCCTGCTTGATGCGGGCAAGCTCGTGGGTCATGGCGGGATGCATCGGTGAGTCCTCGGTGTCCGTGGCGACTGTCTGTCGACCTGCCCCGAAGGTAGGCCTGGCCGGCTGCCGCGCCATCGGGTCGGAGCCCCATTCCCCGAGGCTCGCCTACCTCAAAGTCGACGCGTCCGGCGGCCGGGTGCCTTATGCCAAGCGGCGGCAGCTCCGGCGCCGCCTCGATCGGTTGCGGCACCGCATCGATCCGTCGCGGCGCGCCTCGGTCAGTTGCGGCGACCAGCAAAGATCCCGATCACCTGGCTGACGTCCGTCACGTCGTGGGCCTCCGGGCGCTCGGCGAGGTAGTGACCGAGACAGGTCACCGCCTCGGTGAACCGGCCCATCCGCCCCAGCAGCAGACCGCGGTCCCGGACGTGGTCCGGATCCGTTGGCTCGACGACCGCGAGCAGGTCCACGATCCCCAGCGCGGCAGGCCAGTCGCGCGCGGCAAGGTGCACGGAGCGCAGGTTGCGGAGGACCCGGGCGAGGATCTGGCGGCGACCCGTCGGCCGCAGCATCCCCGAGTGGAACAGGACGCCGTCGCCGAGGGCACGGCGGATGAGGGCCTGGCAGTCGTCCGGCCTGAGCGCCCGCCCACCGCCGGCCGGATCGACCAGCACCCCGCCGGGCCCTCCGACGATGAAGTGGCCCGGCAGGCCGATGCCGTGGAGGGCCACGCCCAGCCGCCAGGCAACCTCCAGCTCCACGATCGCGAGGCTGATCGGCAGGCCGATCCGCCGCACCAGCACCTGGTCCAGCTGGCTGTTCCGAGCGTCGTGGAAGGACGCGGCCGTCGGCGGCCGGAAGCTGCCCTCGCGGTACAGGACGTCATGCAGGCGCTGGAGCACCACGGTCGGCGGATCGCCGACGTCGAGCCGGACGCGGACCAATCCCGACAGACGATCGAGCCGCTCGATGCTTGGTCGGGGATCGAGATCCGGCCGGCCATCGGCCGCGATGCACAGCGCGCCCTCCGCGAGGTCGATCTCGCTGTCGGGGTGGGCGACGAGCCGCGCGAACCGCGCCCGGTTGGCGGCTCGGATGGCGTCCGGGCTCATCGGCCGATTGTAGAACCGGCAGGGGACGGCGGGCGTCGCGCCGGCCGTCGTGGCGGTCACCGCAGCGGGGCTCCGGTGCTACCCTGTCCGCCCGAATTCCCGGCGATCTACTCGGAGTTCCTGCCTGGTGACCGACGTGCGGACTGCCGCTCCCGGCCTCGGCCCGCTGCGGCCCGCCCCCGAGGGGCTGCCTCCTGCCGACGTCCAGCCGCCGACGATCGCCGAATCCGGCGACCCCTTCAGCACGCTCCGGGTTCTCGACCTGCTGGCACGGATCGAGCGCGGCCGGCCCGTCCTTCTCCGCGACGTCGTCGATCGCCTCAACGCGACGCACCTCGACTGGATCTTCCCGGCGAGCGTCGTGGCGGACGTCGCGCTCCAGCTCCAGTCGAACTGGATGGCGGACTACCGAAACAGCGCCGGGATCGTCGTGGACGACGGCTCGTACGGTGCCACGATCGAGATCGAGGACAGCTCCCGCGTCGACCCCTGGATCGTCCGACAGGCCCAGCGGCAGGCCGCCGCCTGCCGGAAGCAGCTCGCGGAGTTCAGCCGGCGCGACCGCGTCACCGCCGATGGCTGAGCTCGCGTCGATGGCTGATCCCTCGGTCCGGGCCCTCCTTCACCCGGCCCGCCTGGGCCGCTGCGCGTGTCCAGGGCGGACGTGCCGGATCGCCGCCCGTCCGCCGCAATGAGCAGCCTCGCCAAGCACGACTGACCATCACGCAGAGGATCCATTCCCATGACCGTCACCGGATACGCCAACGACGTCCTCGTCGACGCCGACTGGGCGCAGGCCCACCTGGACGACCCGACAATCCGCTTCGTCGAGGTCGACGTCGACACCACCGCCTACGAGCAGAGCCACATCCCGGGCGCCGTGGCCTGGAACTGGACCAGCCAGCTCGCCGACGGCGTCCGTCGCGACATCGCGGGCCGCGAGGACTTCAGCCGCCTGCTGTCGCAGAGCGGCATCGGCCCGGACACCACGATCGTTCTGTATGGCGACAACAACAACTGGTTCGCCGCCTGGGCCTACTGGCAGCTCAAGCTATTCGGCCACGGCGACGTCCGTATCCTCAACGGCGGCCGCAAGTACTGGCTCGACAACGGGCTGCCGCTCTCGACGGACGCCCCCTCCATCGAGGAGACCGGCTACCAGCTGCCCGAGCCCGACTTCTCCCTCCGGGCGTTCCGCGACGACATCCTGCCGCGGCTCGGCGACGAGAGCCTCGCGCTCGTCGACGTCCGCTCGCCGGCCGAGTTCAACGGTGAGGTGATCGCGCCACCCGGCATGTCCGAGAGCGCGCAGCGCGCCGGGCACATCCCGGGCGCCGCGTCGATCCCGTGGGCCCAGACGGTCCGCGAGGACGGCACGTTCAAGAGTCGCGACGAGCTGGGGCAGCTCTACGCGGCGAAGGGCGTGACGGCAGACAAGGACGTGATCGCCTACTGCCGGATCGGGGAGCGATCGTCGCATTCGTGGTTCGTCCTCCACGAGCTGCTCGGGTTCGAGCGGGTCCGCAACTACGACGGCAGCTGGACCGAGTGGGGCAGCATGGTCGGGATGCCGATCGAGAAGTCCGCCGGGGTCGCGGTCGCCTGATCGGCTCTGGGGCCCGCTCGCGCCGGCCGGGGCCCCGGTCGGCTGAGGGTCCGCCCGCTCGCCGGCACGCAGACTTCGGGGCCGCGGGAGACCGCGGCCCCGACCTGTCCGGGTTCAGGTACGAGCCGGGTGCGTGGTAGGCCTGATACGCGCACGCCTCGGGCGCCGGCGGGCTCGCACCCGTGCTCAGACGTCGGCAGGGGAGCCGCGAAGTCGCTGCTACCACGAATCACCGTCGTAGGTGATCCGTGGCGAAGGCCGCGCAACGCCTGCGGTGAGCGCGATCGGGCACGCTGGTCGCATGGACGACCGTCGAGTCGGGCGTATCTTCCGGGCGCTTCGTCACCGGAACGACTGCCGTCAGGAGGACGTGGCCGGCCGCGCCGGCCTGAGCCAGGACACCATCTCGCTCGTCGAACGCGGGCGGATCGATGGTCTGTCCCTCCGCCGGCTGCGCGCGATCGCGGCCGCGCTCGACGCGGAGCTCGTGGTCACGATCAGGTGGCGCGCTGGCGATCTGGACCGCCTGCTCGATGAGGGCCATGCCGCGCTCGTGGGGCGCGTCGCCGCGTGGCTCGAGAAACTCGCCTGGGACGTCCGGCCGGAGGTCACGTTCTCGATCTTTGGTGAGCGCGGGTCGATCGATCTGCTCGGTTGGCATTCGGTGGAGCGGACGCTGCTCGTGGTCGAGGTCAAGACGGAGCTGACCTCGATCGAGGAGACGCTTCGCCGGCATGACGCCAAGCTTCGACTGGCGGGCCGCATCGGAGTCGACCGGTTTGGGTGGCAGCCTCGGCGTGTCGCTCGGCTGCTCGTCCTCCCGAACACGGCCACGGCGCGCCGCCGCGTCCGGCGTCACGAGGCAATACTCGGTCGCGCCTACCCGCTTCGATCGACCGAGCTCCGTCGCTGGCTTCGCGCGCCCGGCGGCCATCGCATGACCGGGGTGGCCTTTCGCGGCGGGGGGCGTGTTGCGGGCGGGGCGCCGGTGTCTGGTCCTCCCGTGTCCGGGGC
>JACDAV010000226.1 GCA_013695255.1 Chloroflexota bacterium | reverse complement strand
CGGGCCCACGGCGCGCCGATACCGCGAGGGTGGGGCCCGGGCTACTCGGCCGCCGGACGCGTGCCGAGCGTCAGCTGGACGTTCTGGCGGTTCCCGTCCCGAAGGATCTGCAGGGTCACCATCTGGCCGGGCGCGAACTGGGTCAGGACCGCGTTGAGCGGGTGCTCGGCGTCGATTGGCTGGCCCTCGATGCTGACGACGATGTCGCGCGGCTCGATGCCGGCCTGCTCGGCCGGGCCCCCGTCGACGACGGGGTCCTCGTCGGTGACCGCCTCGTTGTTGTCGAGGATCGCGATGAACGCGCCGTCCTTGACCGGCAGGTCCAGCTTCTGGGCGCGCTGCACGTTCACGTCCACGTAGCTGATCCCGATGAACGGCCGGGCCAGCTTTTTGCCGGCCACCGCCTGCTGGGCGATCGGGCGCGCGATGTTGATCGGGATCGCGAACCCGATCCCGTTGCTGTCGGTCGCCACGGCGGTGTTGATCCCGATGACGTTGCCGGCCGCGTCGATGAGCGGGCCGCCGCTGTTGCCGGGGTTGATCGCTGCGTCCGTCTGGATGAGGTTGTCGAGCCGGGTGCCGTCCTCGACGGTGATCGACCGGCCGGTGGCGGACACGATCCCGCTGGTGACGCTGTTCGAGTACGTGCCGAGCGGGCTGCCGATCGCGATGACCAGCTGCCCCACCTTGAGCTCGCTCGAGTCGCCGATCTCGGCCGCGGGAAAGGCGTCGTCCTCCTCGCGAACGTCGATCTTGACGATCGCCAGGTCCGTCAGGGTGTCGACGCCGTAGACCCGTCCCGGATACTGGCGCCCATCCTTGAGCTCCACGCTCAGCTCGTCGCTGCCCTCGATGACATGCCGGTTGGTGACGATCCAGCCGTTCGCGTCATAGATCACGCCCGAGCCGACGCCCCGGGAGGGGATCTCCCCGCCGAGGACGTTGCCGCCGGCGCCCTGGACCTCGATCCGCACCACGGCGGGGCCCACCGCCTCCGCCGCGCTGATCACGGCCGAGGACTCCTCGATCGCCACCGGCTGGCGGTCCGCGACGGTCTGGCCGCTGGCGGACGGTGCGGGTGCCGTCTCGCGATCGAGCGCCCCGCTTGCGGTCAGGGCCGCCAGGGTCCCGCCGGACGCGAGCGTCGCGGACAGGATCGATGCGAGGAGGACCGGGCCCGCCACGGAGCCGCGCCGCGGCGACCGCTCGACCCGGACCGGCTGCGGCCGATCGATCGGCGGCTGCCAGGCGGGCGCGGAGCTCGACGGTTCCGACCAGGCGCGGCTGGACCAATCGGTCCGCGGCGCGGTCACGGGCTCGTAGGTGCGGGTGTCGTCCCACGAGCCCGGATCGTCCGCCCGGCTGGGGCCGGCGGCCGGGGCCCCCGGCACGACCGGGGCCTGGGGATCCGGGCGCCGAGGATCGGCGGGCTCGCCGTACGGAGGTCGGGGCTGGTCGGTCATGGGACTCTCTGGCTGGGGCGACGTGCGGCCGGCACGTGTCGGGCTGGGGCCAATGCTGTCACGGCGACGTGTGCTGTCACGGTGACGTGCCCGGGTTCAGGCGCGACGGGTCGCGCGGTGAAGAATCCGCCATCTTGGCGGCGGTACTCGCGGGAACGGCTGCCTCGTCATGCGCATCGCCGCCGGCGCCTGCGGGCTCGTCCGGCCGCCGGGGGTCACGGGGCAGCGTGACGACGAACCGCGAGCCCCGGCCGAGCCGGCTCTCCACGGACACGCTGCCACCGTGCATGTCGACGATCGATCGCACGATCGCGAGTCCCAGGCCGCTGCCGCTGCCCCGCGCCTCGTTCGCGCGCGAGCCACGGTAGAAGCGCTCGAAGATCCGCGGCAGCTCGCTGCCATCGATCCCCACGCCCGTGTCGCGGACGACGATCTCGGCGCCGCTCACGTGCGGGAGGACGCTGACCGTCACGGACCCACCCCTAGGCGTGAACTTGATCGCATTGCCGACCAGGTTCGTGACGACCTGGCCGATGCGCTGCGCGTCGTGGTGGATCCGCAGCGGCACCTCGGGCACCTCCAGCGCCAGCCGAACGGAACGGCGCTCGGCGGCCGCCTCGGCCTGCTCCACGGCCGACTCGACCGCCGCCCGAAGATCGTCCGGGCGCAGGTCGAGCAGGACCAGCCCGCTGTCCAGCTTCGAGAGCTCGAGGAGATTCTGGGCCAGCCAGTCGAGGCGGTCGATCTGCTGGCCGCTGGACTCGAGGAACTCGGCGCGCGCCGCCGGGTCCTCGCCCGCCCGCTCCTTGAGCAGCTCGTTGAAGGTGCGCAGCGCGGCGATCGGCGTTCTCAGCTCGTGCGACACGTCGGCCAGGAAGTCGCGGCTCCGGTCGCGGTCGCGCCGGACGATCGTGACGCTCTCCTCGAGCCGCTCGGCCATCAGGTTGAACGCCTGCCCCAGCTCGGTCAGCTCGGAGCTGTCGCCGTCGACATGGCCGAGCTCGACGCGCCGGCTCAGGTCGCCCTCGGCCAGCCCACGCGTGGCGTCGGTCAGGCGCCGCAGCGGCGTGGTGAACCGGCGGGCGAGCCCGGCGGCCACGATCATCGTCAGGCCAAGGGCGAAGAGGCCGATCGCGAACAGCAGCCCGGCCACGTTCGAGACGGCGGTCGCCCGGAAGGTGTACGGGTTGTTGAGCACCACCTCGATGGTGTACGGAAAGATCGGGTCGCTGCTCTCGCGGTAGACGGGTCGCGTCGGCACCGATTCCTGCTGCTGGCCCTCGCGTGGCTGGGCGCGCAGCTCCGCCTCGAAGGTGCCGTTGGAGGCCGGTGCGAACGCGCCTTCCCCGCCAGTTCCGAAGCGGATCGTGACGTCGGCCTGGGCGAGCGTGTCGGCCAGCAGCCGGCTCAGGTCGCCGCTCGACAGGTCGGCCGCCACGGCGGGATCGACGATGCCGTCGGGCCGGACGACCGGCCTGATCCCGTCCGTGCCGATGTAGGCGACTCGCTCGACGAAGTCGGCCACCGTCTTGGCCCGCGTCTCGAGGTCCGCGCGCTGCTGCTGGAGGAAGTAGTCGTCGAGTCGGTTGAGGACGAGGAACGAGACGAGCAGGAGGGTCAGGGCGACGACCCCCACGAAGCCGAAGGTCAGCCTGGCCTGGAAGGTCCGCCAGCCGGCCGTTCGAGCCGGCACACGCGGGTTGCGCGGGGCGACCGGATCAGCGCTCGGCGAATGCGTAGCCGACTCCCCGGACCGTGAGGACGAAGGCCGGCAACGCCGGGTCGTCCTCGATCTTGTCGCGCAGGTGGCTGACGTGGACGTTGATCGTCTTCTCGTCCTGGTCGAGCGCCTCGTAGTCGCGAAGCAGCTCGAGCAGCTCGGAGCGGGTGTAGACCCGGCCAGGGCGGCTGGCGAGGTGGCGAAGGATCTCGAACTCCGTCGGTGTCAGCGAGACGCGGCGATGGCCGCGCTGGACGCGCCGCCGCTCGAGGTCGATGACGAGGTCGCGATGCCGGATGACGCGGCCACCGGCGGCGTCGGCCAGATCGCCGTAGGCGCGGCGGAGAAGGGCCTTGATCCGGCTCATCAGCTCGCGCAGCCCGAACGGCTTGGTCAGGTAGTCGTCCGCGCCGAGCTCGAGCCCGATGACCTTGTCGACCTCGTCGTCCCGGGCCGTGAGCACGAGCACCGGCGCCTTGGACCCTGACGCTCGCAG
>JACDAV010000176.1 GCA_013695255.1 Chloroflexota bacterium | reverse complement strand
GAGCCGCCCGCCGACACCCGCTCGAAGGACCGGTCATCCGAGATGCCGGGCGACGTCGAGCGGCCGCCGGACCCGTCCCCAGCGGAGGAGGCGCAGTCCCCGCGGGCTCCCCGCGGCCCGATCAAGGTCGTCCATGCCTTCTGGCTGGCCGGGATGAGCTGCGACGGATGCAGCATCGCGGTGACGGGCGCCACGAACCCGAGCGTGGAGCAGCTGCTCACGGGCTCCATCTCCGGCCTGCCGACGATCGCCCTGCACCACCCCGTCCTGTCCGTCGAGAACGGCGAGGAGTTCATCGAGCCGTTCGAGCGGGCTGCTGAAGGCAAGCTGGACGCCCCGTATGTCGTGATCTACGAGGGCTCGATCGCGGACGAGCGCATCGCGGGGGCCACAGGCGGGTACTTCTCGGCCATGGGCGACAAGGTCATGGAAGGCGAGGATGCGACGCCGTTTCCGACCGCCGCCCGCCTCGCCGCGATGGCCCCGAATGCCGCCGCGGTCATCGCGATCGGCACCTGCGCGACGTGGGGCGGGATCCCCTCGGCGGCCGGGAACCCGACTGGCGCGATGGGCCTGATGGACTTCCTGGGTTCGGACTACCGCAGCGCCCTGGGGCTGCCGGTCATCAACATCCCGGGCTGCGCGCCGATCGGCGACAACTTCACGGAGACGGTGGCCGCCGTCCTGCTCTTCCTCCAGGGCATGGGACCGCTCCCCGAGTTCGATGAGCTGGGCCGGCCGGCGTGGCTGTTCACCGAGACGGTGCACCAAGGCTGCACGCGGGCCGGCTACTACGAGGAGGGCAGCTTCGCCGAGAGCTACGGCGACAAGGAGTGCCTGGTCGAGATCGGGTGCTGGGGGCCGGTCGTCAACTGCAACATCGTGTCCCGGGGCGCCCAGAACCACATGGGCGGCTGCATGGCCGCCGGCGGACCGTGCATCGGCTGCACGATGCCGGGCTTCCCGGACAAGTTCGCCCCGTTCTACAAGGCGCCGCCCGGCTCCCTCGTCTCGAGCGGGGCGTCGAAGACGGTCGGCTTCGGGATCCGCCGCCTTCGTGCGCTGAGCCACGACAACGTCAACCGCGAGGTCCGCTGGGACGCGATCGACGGCGGCCGCGTGCCGAGCGGATGGGCCGAGGTGGCCAGACCAGGCGTGATCGACAAGACGGTCCACTACTTCTACGAGAAGCTCCAGTTCCGTGGCGGCAAGAAGCCCGGTCGGGACGACGGCCGGACCTACGCCGGCGACCTGCCACCGCGCGCCGAGGGGATGGACGTCGTGCAGGACCGGAGCCGATCGGGGCCCGAGTCGTGACCGACGCGCAGCTCCTCGCGGCCTGGCTCATCGGCCTGGGGGTGGCGGCGGTCGTCGTGCTCCTTGCGGCGGCCCTGCTGCTGATGATCCTGTTCACGGCCCGGAGCATCCTCGGCCATGGCGCGGAGGCCCTCGCCGCGGCCGAGGACATCGCGCGGGACACCCAGGTCATCTGGGCACTCGCGGACACCAACGAGGTCGCCGCCGCCATTCTCGCGACGGCCGAGGAGATCGAGCAGAACGGCGGCGCCATCGCCGCTGCGCTCCGCGAGACCGAGGCGCAGCCCGTCTCGGTCATCGGCTGAGGAGGCGACGGACGTGCCGAGCGAAGGCCTGACCTACAGCCTCTGGCTTGCGTCCCTGCTGATCGGGGCGGTCGTGATCGTCGTCGTCGGCATGCTCCTCGGCGCGATCCTGCGGACCGCGCGCCAGATCGACGCGGCCGTGGCCCAGGTCTGGGTCGTTGGCCAGCGGATCGCCAACAACACCGTGCACATCCCGCTGCTCCACGAGACCAATCGAGTGGCCGGGGAGATCCTGCAGCGCGCCGGCGGGATCGATGGCGCGGCCGCCCAGATCGAGGCCCACTCGGGCGGCTGCCCGAGCTGCCCAGCCTGCGTGCTCGTGCCGGGGAGCCGGGCCCGATGAGCGAGCTGCTGACGGTCGTGACCGCAGCCGTGGTGCTCATCCTGGTCGCCGTCCTGGTCGTGCTCCTGACCAGGATCGTGGCCACCCTGAACAGCATCTCCGGCGAGCCGACCGGGTACAGCAGCCGGCAGAGCTACGTCGGGAAGATCGCGTTCGGCGTCCGGGCCATCGAGATGCAGACGAGCCACCTGGGACCGGAGGTCACCCAGCTCAACGCCGGGCTGTCCGCGGCGGCGGACGGGCTGCGCAGCATCGACGGGCACCTCGTCCGGACGATCGACAACGTCGTCGCGCAGGAGGCCCGCTAGATGGACGTCCCCCTGCTCGTCGCGATCGTCTGGTGGGCGCTGCTCATCGTGACCGTCGTGGTGGTCGTGCCCATCCTCGTGCGGCTGCTCCACCGGACGTACCTCGCCGCGCGGACGCTCGAGCACAACACCGCGCGGGCCCTGGCCGGCGGGGTCGGGATCGCCGGCAACACCGCGAACATCGCCGCCCTGACCGCCACGATCGAGGTGGCGACGGACATCCTCGGCAGCTCGCGCGCGATCGAGGAGCACGCCGGCACGATCGAGTCGGCCCTCGGCTCGCGGGCCGGAGGCTGATCGCATGCTGCTGCTCCTGACCGTCCTGACGCTCGCCGTCACCGCGATCGTCGTTCTCGTGCTCGTGGTCTACCTCGTCGCCACGATCGTCCACCTCCGGCGAGCGGACCGGAACCTCGAGCAGCTCGCCGGCGGGCTCCGGGCCGTCCAGGGCCACGTCAAGCCGCTGCCCCAGCACCTGACCACGATCAACGGCGCGCTGGGCACGCTCCGGGACGACCTCGTCGCCACGAACCGCCACCTGGCGGTCGTGCGCGGCGTCCTGCGCCGATAGAGAGGGCGACCGCATGTGCTTCAAGAACCTGCCGGTCGCCTTCGACGACCAGGGGAAGGCGTATCTGAAGGACATTCCGGACCCGTACGGGGTGGCCACGAAGCCTGAGACGACGAACGGCGTCGAGACGCTGAGCCGCGACCAGCTCGAGGACCTGCTTGCCCGGAACGGGCACATCAAGGAGAAGAACTACGACCCCGTGACGCGGGTGGCGGGTGCCCTGGCCTTCCACACGATCGTCGATCTCCAGCAGAAGCGGGTCATCGAGGGACGTTCCGTCGCGACCCTGTTCCGCGGCTACGAGATCATCATGATGGGACGCGACCCGCGCGATGCCATCTACATCACGAGCCGTGCCTGCGGGGTGTGTGGCGGGGTCCATGCGACCTGCTCCGCGCTGGCCACCGAGATGGCGATCGGCGTTCGCCCGCCGCCGATGGGCATCGTGCTGCGCAACATGCTGCTGGCGCTGGAGTACCTGTACGACAACCCGCTCCACCTGTTCCTTCTGGCCGGCCCGGACTACTCCGAGCAGATCGTCGCCCAGACGAACCCGGAGCTCCTGGCCCGGGCGGAGCGGACGCTGGCACCTGGCTCGGAGACGCATGGCTACCGCTCGATCGCGGACATCATGCGCGACATGAACCCGCTGACCGGCTCGCTCTACCTCGAGGCGCTCCACATGACGCGGGTGGCGCGCGAGGCGTTCGTCCTGATCGGCGGCAAGTACCCGCATCCCCAGACCGTCGTCCCGGGCGGCATCAGCGCCACGGTCAACCACTCCACGCTCAACGAGATCTACCTGCGGCTCCAGCAGTTCTTCGACTACTCGAAGCGGGTGGTCGCGATCTACGACGACATCGTCGACTTCTTCCACGATGCCGACCCGCGCTACCGCGACGTCGGACGGACCAGCGCCAACCTGATCGACTGCGGCATGTGGGACGACCCGGACGCCTACGACGCGACATACGCGAACTCGCCGGAGTGGGGCGACCGTCGCTGGG
>JACDAV010000193.1 GCA_013695255.1 Chloroflexota bacterium | reverse complement strand
CTGACCGTGTACTCCGGCCGCTCCGAGGAGCTCGTCGGGCCGCTGCTCGAGCGGTTCGAGCAGGGGAGTGGGATCCAGGTCGACGTCAAGTACGCCAGCACGACGGACCTGGCAGCCACGCTGCTCGAGGAGGGGGACGCGTCACCTGCCGACGTGTTCTTCGCCCAGGACGCCGGCGCGCTCGGCGCGCTCGCGGCAGACGGCCGGCTGGCGGCGCTGCCGCAGGAAATCCTCGATCGCGTCGACGCGCGGTTCCGCTCAGTGGACGGCCAGTGGGTCGGCGTCTCCGGCCGGGCCCGCGTCGCGGCGTACGACACACGGGTCCTGTCCGAGGCGGACCTGCCGGATTCCGTCCTCGACCTCGCCGAGCCGGAATGGAAGGGCAAGCTGGGCTGGGCCCCCTCGAACGCCTCGCTCCAGTCGTTCGTGACGGCGCTCCGGGTGGTCGAGGGTGACGAGACCGCTCGGGCCTGGCTCGAGGACATCCAGGCCAACGAGCCAAAGGTCTACGAGGGCAACTCGCAGGCGCTCGAGGGCGTCGCGGCCGGCGAGGTCCAGGTGGCGCTCATCAACCACTACTACCTGCTCGAGGCGATGGCGGAGCGAGGCGAGATCCCGGTCGCCAACCACTTCTTCGCGGCGGGTGATCCCGGCTCGCTGGTCAACGTCGCGGGCGCCGGCATCCTGACCACCGCGAAGAACGGCGACGCGGCACGCGCCCTCATCGCGTTCCTGCTGGCCGAGGAGAGCCAGCGCTACTTCGCCGAGGAGACCTACGAGTATCCGCTGATCGCAGGCGTGGCCGCCGACGCACGGTTGACTCCGCTGGCCGAGATCGAGTCGCCGGACATCGACCTCTCCGACCTGGCCGACCTCCAGGGGACGCTGGAGCTGATGCAGGAGGCCGGCGTCCTGTGATCCGCCCGGTGAAGGGCTGACGGGTGCAGCCCCTCACCGCCCCCTCGGGGCTCCCGCGATCGGCGGCCGGGCGTGGGCTTCGCCGTTGGGCGCTCGCGCCGCGTGCGCGGCCGCCCCTGCCGCTGCTCATCGTCGGGCTGGTCGTGGCGGCCCTGTCCGTGCTGCCGATCGTCTACCTCGGCATCCGCGCCGCAGGAACGGAGGCGGACGCCGTTGCGTTCCTGCTCCGGCCGCGGACGATCGCCGTCCTGGGCTCGACCGTGGCCCTGGGCCTCATCGTCGGCGCCGGCACGATCGCCATCGGCCTGCCGATCGCCTGGCTGACGACGCGCACGGACCTGCCGGGTCGCCGGTGGTGGACCGTGCTGACGGTCGTCCCGCTGGCGATCCCGTCCTACGTCCTCGGCTTCGCGTTCGTGGCCGCGTTCGGGCCGCGCGGCGCCCTCCAGTCGCTGCTCGAGCCCCTTGGCGTCCAGCGCCTGCCCGACGTCTACGGCTTGCCGGGAGCCGCCTGCGTCCTGATCCTGGCCAGCTATCCGTACGTCGTGCTCGCGGCCCGCGCCGGGATGCTGCGCGAGGACCGCTCCGTCGAGGAAGCAGCGCGCACGCTGGGCGACACGCGCCGGATGGTCTTCCGCCGGGTCACCATGCCGCTGCTCGGTCCCGCGATCGCGGCCGGCACGCTGCTCGCCGTGCTCTACGCCCTGTCCGACTTCGGTGCGGTCTCGCTGCTGCAGTTCGACAGCTTCAGCCGGGCGATCTACCTCCAGTACCGGGCGACGTTCGACCGCTCCCTGGCGGCGATCCTCGCGCTCGTGCTGCTCGGGCTGACCCTGGTCGTCACGTTCGGGGAGGCGCGGCTCCGGCGCCGAGCCCGCGAATTCGCCGGCCGTCCCGCGCGCCGTCCGGTCGAGTCCGTCACGCTCGGGCGCTGGCGTTGGCCGGCGGTCGCCTTTGTGGCGGCCGTCGTCGGCCTGGCGCTGGTGGTGCCCGCCGTGACGATCGCCTTCTGGCTGATCCGGGCGCTGGGGCAGGGCGAGACGTTCCGGGTCGGGCTGGAGCCGATCCTCGGCTCGCTCGGGACGGCTGCGGCGGCGGCGGTGCTGGCGACGGTCCTCGCCCTGCCGGTGGCGCTTCTCGTGGCGCGCCATCCGGGTCGTCCTGGCCGCATCGTCGAGCGCGTCTCGTACGGAGCGTTCGCACTACCCGGGATCGTCGTGGCACTGGCCCTCGTCTTCGTCGCCACCACGGCGCTGCCGGTGCTCTACCAGACGCTCGCCCTGCTGATCGGCGCCTACGCGGTGCGCTTCCTGGCCGAGGCCGTGGGTCCGGTCCGCGCCACGCTTGCCCGGACGGGTCTCCGGCTCGAGGAAGCCGGCCGGACCCTCGGTGACGGGCCGGTTCGCGCGTTCGCCCGCCTGACCCTGCCGGTCGTTCGGCCGGCGATCCTGGCGGGAGCCGCGCTCGTGTTCCTGAGCGTGGTCAAGGAGCTGCCGATGGCGCTCATCCTCGGTCCGATCGGGTTCGAGACGCTGGCGACCGAGATCTGGAGCACGACCAGCGAGGGCTTCTACGCGCGCGCGGCTGGGCCGGCGGCCGTCCTCCTCGTGCTGTCCGCGGGGGCGATGGCGGTCCTGTTGCGGGACGATGCCCGGTGAGCGCCGTGCGCGTCCCGACCGGTCAGCCGGTGCCGGCGCTCCGGATCGCGGGCCTGGAGCGGGTCTACGGTTCGATCGTGGCCCTCAGCGGGGTGGATCTGGAGGTCCGTCAGGCCGAGATGCTGACCGTGCTCGGCCCGTCCGGCTGCGGCAAGACCACCGTCCTGCGACTGGTGGCCGGGCTGGAGCAGCCGGACGCCGGCACGATCGAGATCGCCGGGCGGCGGGTCACCGGGCCCGGCGGCTCCGTGCCGCCCGAGCGGCGCCGCGTCGGCATGGTCTTCCAGGACTACGCCCTGTTCCCGCATCTCTCCGTGGCGGACAACGTGGCCTACGGCATCCGGCGCGACCCGGATCGCGCCGTTCGTGTCGCCGAGCTCCTCGAGCTCGTCAACCTGCCGGATGCCGGCGACCGGATGCCACACGAGCTGTCCGGCGGCATGCAGCAGCGGGTGGCGATGGCGAGGGCGCTGGCCCCGCGGCCGGACATCGTCCTGCTCGACGAGCCGTTCTCCAACCTCGACGCGGCGCTCCGGACCCAGCTCCGCGGCGATCTCCGCGAGATCCTGCGGGCCGCCGGGGCGAGCGCGATCCTCGTCACGCACGACCAGGACGAGGCGCTCACGCTGGGCGATCGGATGGCCGTCATGGTCCGTGGCCGGATCGAGCAGTGCGACCCGCCGGAGATCGTCTACGGCGAGCCCGCGACCCCATTCGTTGCCACGTTCGTGGGGACCGGCAACCTCGTCCATGCAGACTGCCGCCTCGGCGTGGGGATGACGCGGCTGGGTCCGGTCCGGCTGGTGGGGGCCTCGGCCAGGATCGCGGGCGGCGCGCTGGCGGTGATCCGACCGGAGCACGTCGAGCTCGAGGAGGCGGCCGACGGGCCGGCCGAGGCCGGCGCCTGGCGGGTCGTCCGCCGCCGGTTCACGGGCTCGGAGATCCTGCTCGAGGTGGAGGCGCCGGACGGATTGCGGCTGTGGTGCGAGGCGGGTCCCGCGGTCCGGCGGCTGCGCATCGGCGACGCGGTCCGGCTCCGGCTGCGCGACGTCGAGACGGTCGCGTTCGCGCCCTCGAGGACGCACCAGCCGGCGGCCGCGGAGCCGGCGCCCGTCGCAGCGGAGGCGGTCGTCGAGCGCTGATCAGGGAGCCGCAGTCCCGAGCCAGGCGGCGCCGTTCTCGGTCAACGCGAAGAGTCGGCGGTCGAGCCCCACCAGGCCGACGGGCGGCGTGTCGGCAGCCGGCGGACCGTCTCCGATGCGCTGCCAGCTTCGGGCGTCGCCGGACGTCCACACTCCGAGCAGGTCGCCCTCCTGTCCCGGCTGACCATCGGCCAGCTCGGCCAGCACACCCACGAGTCCCGGGCCGGCCGGCACGATCCGGTCCCAGTTGATCGGCGCGCGGCCGTGTGGCGGCACGGGTTCGGGCGGATACGTCCCGTCACGGCCCCACGGGTCGATTCGCTCCCAGCGCGAGCCGTCGTCCGACCGCCAGGTCATCTCGCGCAGCCAGCCGCACGTCAACGCCGTCGCCGGCCCGGCGGTCAGCAGCCCGCCGTTCAGCAGTCCCTCGCACTGGACACGGTCCTCCTGGGTGCCGCTGCCGCCGTTCGCGAAGAGCCCGCCGGCGAAGGGAACGATCCGCGTGATCGAGGCCTCGTCCCGGCCGTTCAGGGCGGGGTCGGCCGCCGCGAGCCGCCGCCACGCCGCGAGCCCGGTGGACGCCCAGACCGCCGCCTGCGAGTCGCGACCCGCCCGGTCATCCATCCCGGCGACCAGGTATCCGTCCCCGAGCGCCACGGCGTGGGCCAGCTCGCCGCGCACGAGACCGGCCTCGTCCTGGTCCACGGCGGTCCAGCCGATCCCGTCCACCGACGTCCAGATCGCGCCGCGACCCCGCACCCCGCCGATCGCGACGAAGCCGTCGGGCCCGGCGGCGACGCCGGTCAGGTACGCCTCGGCGAGCCGCGGGAAGGCGGCGCGCTGCCAGCCGACGCCGTCCGGGGACCACCACACCGCGGCGCCCTCCTCGCCGCAGCACGTGTTGCCGGCGATGACGACGCCCCGCGGTCCGGCGGCGACGTTCCGGCTCTCGCTGACGCTGCCGGCTCGGACTCCGGCGAGGATCGGCACCGGCCGCCAGGTGATGCCGTCGGCCGACAGCCAGACCGTCAGGGTCGAGACGAGGCCGTCGGGGTTCGGCCGGTCGAGCGTGCCCTGGCCGTACGCCAGCAGTCCGCCGTCGACGCGGATCACCCCGACCACGTGGTCTCCGGGCTGCAGATCGAAGCCGCGGGTCTCGACCGCCTCCCAGGTCATCCCGGCCCACGGCACCGGGTCCGGCTGCAGACGCCCGAGGGCGGGCGGACCGGCCAGGTCGGCCGGTGCGGGCGAACCCAAGGGCCCTGCGGGCGCGGTGGCGCCCGGCCGGGTGACCGCCGCGAGAAGGGCGCCGGCCACGGCGACCGCGAGCAGGAACGCGATGGTGGTTCGGCGCCGCATGGAACCCCTCGGGTGGCAGGCTGGTCTGCGCCTTGGACGCCGGTCCGACGTCGTGTGTTTCGTCGCTCCCGCCCGTCGCGTCCGTGCGCTAGAGTGTGCGAGTAACGGTCATGCTTGAGAAGGTTTGATGAGGTTCTCGCGCCCTTCGGCGCCATCCTCCGCCGCGCGACCCTCCTCCGACTGGCTCGGGCTCGGCGCGGCCAGCCAGCTCCTCGGAGTGGCCCCCGGGACGCTGCGGCGCTGGTCGGACAGCGGTCGCGTCCGGGCCTTCACGACCCCGGGTGGTCACCGGCGCTTCCGTCGCTCCGCTCTGGAGCGGCTGCTGCCATCCGAGCCCACCGACCGGCCCTCGCTTGTGCGCTCCGGGGTGACGCCCTCG
>JACDAV010000172.1 GCA_013695255.1 Chloroflexota bacterium | reverse complement strand
GGTTGCCCGCCCGGGCGCCGGCAAGGAGCGCGAACCACGCCCGGGCGGTGCCATCGACGGCGCGCCGAGGGGCCTCGGAGGACGCTGGCTGGTCGGCGCCGTCGTCGGTGCCGACGACCTCGACCGGGCGTCGTGCTGCCTCGGCCGGCGGACGTCCGGCCCAGCTGCTACCGAGTCCGCGGGCCACCGCGACGAGGTCGCCGAGCACCGCGCTCGACGTCGCCGCGCCGCCGGCTCCGGGACCGTCGAAGCCGAGGTCGCCGACCGGCTCGGCACGGACCTCGATCCGGTTGCGGACCCCGTGGGTCCCCCCGAGCGGCGAGTCGACCGGCACCGCGGTCGGAACGACCGACGGCGCGCCCGTCTCCCGGGCGACGGCGAGCAGCCGGAGCGTCAGGCCAAGCGCGGCGGCACCGGCGAGCTCGTCGACCGTGACGCCGGTGATGCCCGGACCGCCGGGCCGGCGGAGACCCGGCGGGCGCGCGACCACGTCGTCGGGATCGATCCACCGGTCGAACGCCAGGCGGGCGAGGATGACGAGCTTGTTGGCCGCGTCGCGGCCCTCGACGTCGCCGCTCGGGTCCGCCTCCGCGTAGCCCTGTTCCTGCGCCTGGCGGAGGACGCCCTCGTACGTGCCGCGACCGGCCGCCATCTCGGTGAGGATGTAGTTCGTCGTTCCGTTGACGATCCCGCGGACGCGAAGCACGCGGTTGGCGGCGAGGTCCGCGGCAAGGGGGCCCAGGATCGGGATCCCGCCGCCAACCGCTGCCTCGAACCGGAAGGCGGCGCCCGTGCGGCGGGCGATCGCCTCGAGCTCCGGCCCGTGATGGGCGACGAGGTGCTTGTTCGCGGTGACCACCGCCTTGCCGGCGCCGAGAGCGGCCGCGACCAGCGTGCGAGCCGGCTCGTCGCCGCCCATCAGCTCGACGACGACGTCCGTCTCCGGCGCAGCCACGAGGTGCGCGGGAGCATCCGTCAGGCGATCCGCGGGCAGTCCCCGACCGACCGCCCGGGCGACGTCGCGGACGGCAACCCCGCCGAGCTCGATCCGTTTTCCGCCCGCAGCGCTCGCGAGCCGTCCGTTCGCCCCGCCGTGCGCTCCCTCGATGAGCCCCCGGACGACCTGCTCGCCGACGGTCCCCGCTCCGAGCACGGCGACGCGAAGCGGCGCCGCGATCACGGCGCGGGAGGCGAGGGGTCGGTCATCGGCCTGATGGTAGTCGACCGGCCGAGCGTACCGGCGCGCCAAAGAGGCAGGCGGCTGGCGTCGATGCGAGGTCAAGCACCGAACAGCGAGGCGACCTCCTCGACGGTGACGCCCGTTGGCCGGCGGTCGACGTGTCCCACCGCGGGCAGCGAGCCGCCGGGTTGCTGCAGCCAGGCGACGAGAAACCCGAACGCCGCGGCACCGGCCGCATCCCAGCCGTTGGCGGTCACGAAGCCAATCCTGCCAGGCGGCAGGTCCGTGGCGTCGGCCGCGAGCCGGTACACCGCGCGGGCCGGCTTGAAGGCGCGCGCGGCGTCGGCCGAGAGGAGGTGCGCGAACGGATCGGTCAGCGCCGCGCCGTCGAGCGTCGCCCGGAGCATCGCCGAGGAGCCGTTGGACAGGACCCCGGTCGGCAGTCGGGCCGCCGCGAGACGCTCGAGCAGCACCGGCACGCCGGCGCGCGGCTGGAGGCGGTGCCAGGCGCCCGCAAGTCGGGCCGTCAGCCCGTCGGCGTCCAGGGCGAGCTCCTCTGCCGTGACGTCCAGCGCCTCGGCGGTCACCTGCTCGAAGTCCGCCCAGCGGCCCATGCAGGTGCGCAGCCACGTGGCTTCCAGCTGTCGCGCGCGCCAGCGGACCGCGAGCTCCGCCCCGCGACCCGGCGCCGCCGCCTCGCAGGCCGCCTCGAGACCGGCCAGGTCGACGAGCGTGCCGTAGAGGTCGAAGAAGACCGCCTCGACCGGTCGGATCACGCCTCAGCCCAGCCCAGCACGCAGCTCTTCGAGCGCCTGCCGCGCGTCCTCGACGGAGCCCTCGTCCTCGATCGTCGTCATGTCGCCGGGGTCAGCACCCAGCACGACGGCCTTCAGCACGCGCCGCATGATCTTGCCGCTGCGGGTCTTGGGGAGCATGGCCACGAACGTCACTTCGCCGATCACGGCGATCGGGCCCAGGTGGCGGCGCACGGTCTCGAGCAGCTCCTTGCGCAGCGCCTCGGACGGCTCGTGGCCGGCTCGCAGGACGACGAACGCGGCGATCACCTCGGCCCGGATCTCGTCCGGTCGACCGGTGACCCCCGCTTCGGCGACCGCCGGGTGCTCGAGGAAGGCCGACTCGACCTCGATCGTGCCGATCCGATGGCCGGCCACCTTGATGATCTCGTCCGCGCGACCGGCGAACCAGACGTAGCCGTCCTCGTCGACGTGCGCCGCGTCGCCGGTCGAGTAGGCGCCGGGGACGCGGCTCCAGTAGTCGGTCCCGTAGCGCTCCGGCTCGCCCCACAGGGAGGCGATCAGCCCCGGGAACGGACGCCGGATGACCATCATGCCCTTCTCGCCCGGCGGGAGCTCGGTGCCGTCGGCGTCGACGATCGCGGCTTCGATGCCGGCCAATGGGATGCCGGCCGATCCGGGCTTGACCGGCAGCATCGCGATCCCCCACGGGTTGCCGAAGACCGGGCCGCCGGTCTCGGTCTGCCACATGTGGTCGATGACCGGAATCCGGTCCCCCAGCACCTGCTGCTGCAGCCATTGCCAGGCCGGCGGGTTGAG
>JACDAV010000162.1 GCA_013695255.1 Chloroflexota bacterium | reverse complement strand
CTCGGGCTGACCGGCGCCCACGGCTGCCACACCGGGGATCACGGAGTCGTGCCGGAGTCCTGGCTGCGCATTCCGGAGCCAACAGCGACGAGCCCTTGGAGGATCACCAGGACCGATCGACCAATCTCGCCCGTCACGAGTGCCACCAGGATTCCATACGCAATCGCCGAACCGCCAAACGCCATCGATATCAGGGCCAGCCGACGGATGATCCGGCGCGGTGGCGGGTTCACTGCCGCTCGCTGACCGAAGTGGGCGATCATCAACACCCAGAGCATCACGACGCCCACCGCCACGAAGGCCACGATCAGTCCAAGCTGCAGCCGGTCCATGCCGGACAGGATATTCGCCTGCATCCTGGTCTCGGCGAGCCCGCAGCCCCTCGGCGCCCAGGGGGAGATCGCGAGCCGGCGGGTCGCCGAGCCGGAAGTGTGCTGCACTCGCGCCTCGGAACCTGGGCGACGGGTACCGCCGCTGCCTGCCGTGGCGTCAAGGCCCGTTCGGCTGCCGTTCGGGATGGCCGTCGTGCTAGGCTAGGTCGGTCCTTTGGCCGGTCCTGTGAGGCCGGTGAACCGGTCCTGTGAGGCCGGAGAGGAGGTCGATCGCCGTGCCCCCACAGGTTGGCGGCTCCTGCCGCCATGCGCCGCCCGCGGGCACCGGCCGTTCCCCCCGAACCTGCCTCGCTCGCCGACCGTGGTGATCGTGCCCCCGCGGCCGCGCGCCAGCTCCCTGGTCGACCCCCGGATCGGAGATCTGGGGCCGGCGCTCCTCGCGCTCGAGGACGGGACGGTGTTCGGCGGCATCGCCTTCGGGGCCCCGGGTTCTGCCGGTGGCGACCTCGTGGTCAACACCAGCCAGACGGGCTATCAGGAGGTGTGCACGGACCCGTCGTACGCGGGCCAGATCGTGGTGATGACGTACCCGCTGATCGGCAACCACGGCCGGCTCGTGGCAGACGATCAGTCCACCCGTCCGTGGCTCCGGGCGCTCGTCGTGGGCCACGCGACGGCGGCCGTCCTGGAGGATGCCCGACAGCTCGCCTCGCTGCTGCGGCAGGACGCCATCCCGGCCATTGCCGGCATCGACACACGCTCCCTCGCCCGCCACCTGCGCACGACCGGCTGCCTGCGGGGCATCGTCACGGGTCCCGGCGAGATGGACGAGGCCGCCGCCGTCGCGCGCGCCCGGGCGGTTGCGCGATGGGAAGACCAGGACTTCGTCGCCCAGGTGTCACCGGCCGCGATCCGGGACGTGGAGGGCCCATCCGACGACGGGCCGCTCATCGGCATCGTCGACTTCGGCCTGAAGGAGAACATCGTGCGCTCGCTCCGGCGGCGGGGTGCCCGTGTCCGGATCCTGCCGCACACGGTTTCGCCGGACGAGGCGCTCGGGCCGGAGCTCGACGGTCTGGTCCTGTCGCCGGGACCCGGCGACCCCGCCCGGCTCGACGAGCCCGTGGAGCTCGCGCGCCGCGCCATCGAGGACGGGCGGCCGCTGCTCGGGATCTGCCTTGGGCATCAGATCGTCGGACGAGCGGCCGGCGCGGAGACCCGCCGCCTGCGATTCGGGCACCACGGTGCGAACCACCCCGTCCGCGACGTCGACACGGACCGCGTGCACGTGACGGCCCAGAATCATGAGGTCCAGGTCGTCGGCGACACGCTGCCTCCCGGTTCCGGGTTCCGCGTCAGCCAGGTGAACCTCAACGACGGCTCCGTCGAGGGCCTGCGGCATGTCGAGCTCCCCATCGAGACGGTCCAGTACCACCCCGAGGGGGCGCCCGGTCCTCTCGACGCACTGGCGGTCTTCGACCGACTCGTGGCCGCCGCTGGCGAGTGGCGACGGGGCCGATGACGGCGACAGGGCGTGCGCAGGGGGGAGCTGCGGTGTCGTGGGACACGGTGCGGCCTGGGGGCGAGGCGCCTGGCGGCGTGGCGCCCCCGCTGATGGCCCCGCGGTTGGCGTTTACCACCCCCCGTAGTGCAAGCCAGCGAGTTGTCAGCGAATCGAGCGCCTCGGGGCCCGATCGCTCGCCAGGTACTACCCCGGGTGGTGAGCGACAGGCGAGGGAGGCTGATCCGCGCCCAGCACCACAGGGGATGGTAAGTGACCACGCCGAGGGCCCGACGCGCCACCTGCACCATCCGGGGTGGTATCTGGGGCGAGCCGGCGCCGTGCAATACCACCCCGAGGGCGCGCCCGGGCCCCCCGACCCACTGGCGGTCTTCGACCGGCTCGTCGCTGCCGCCACCCAGCGCCGGGATCCGCGTTGAGCGCACCCGGCCCGAAGCCGGCGTCCGTCCTCATCCTTGGCAGCGGTCCCGTCGTCATCGGCCAGGCGGCCGAGTTCGACTACGCCGGCACGCAGGCCTGCCGCGCGATCCGGGCCGAGGGCGTCCGCACGATCCTGGTCAACTCCAACCCGGCCACGATCATGACCGACCCGCAGGTCGCGGACGCCGTCTACCTGGAGCCGCTGACGGTCGACGCGGTCGAGGCCGTGATCGCGCGCGAGCGACCGGAGGGCCTGCTGGCCGGGCTCGGTGGCCAGACGGCGCTCAACCTCGCGATGCTGCTGGCGGACCAGGGGGTTCTCGAGCGCCACGGGGTCCGGATGCTCGGGACGCCGCTCGAGGCAATCCGGATGGCGGAGGATCGCGAGCTCTTTCGCGACCTGCTCGACCGGATCGGCCAGCCCTATGCCCCCAGTCATGTCGTGGCCGGCGCGTCGCCCAGCGAGGTGGCCGCATCGACGGACGCTGCCCTGGCCGCGATCGGCCTGCCGGCGATCGTCCGGCCGGCATTCACGCTCGGGGGCACCGGGGGCGGCATCGTGACCACCGAGGCGGCCTACCGCGAGCGCGTGCGCGCCGGGGTCCGCGCCAGCCCCATCGGTCAGGTGATGGTCGAGCAGTGCCTCGTCGGGTGGCAGGAAGTCGAGTACGAGGTGATGCGCGACGCGGACGACACGTGCATCGCGGTGTGCTCGATGGAGAACGTCGATCCCCTCGGCGTGCACACCGGCGACTCGATCGTCGTTGCGCCGGTCCAGACGCTGACCGACCAGGTTCACCAGCGGCTGCGCAGCGCGGCACTGGCGATCATCCGGGCGCTCGGCGTTGAGGGCGGCTGCAACGTCCAGTTCGCGCTCTCGCCGGACTCGACCGAGTACGCCGTGATCGAGGTCAACCCGCGCGTGTCGCGATCGTCCGCGCTGGCCTCCAAGGCCACCGGCTACCCCATCGCGCGGGTCGCGGCCCAGATCGCGTGCGGGCGGCGGCTGGCGGAGATCCCGAACGTCGTGACCGGCACGACGGTGGCCGCGTTCGAGCCGGCCCTCGACTACGTCGTGGTCAAGCTGCCGCGCTTCCCGTTCGACAAGTTCCCGTCGGCGGACCGGTCGCTGGGCAGCCAGATGAAGGCCACCGGCGAGGTGATGGCGATCGACCGGACGTTCGGCGCCGCCCTCAACAAGGCCCTGCGCGGCCTCGAGCAGGCCGGCGCCGGACCCCTCGCCGAGGATCCCACGTGGCAGGGGACGCTCGCCTACCTGGCGGCCGTCTACGCCGCCGATCCCGACGACGGTCCGATCCGCTGGACCGACGAGCGCGGCGAGGCCTGCGAGTCGACCCGCTTCGCCCAGCGGAGCGCGGCGCCCGTCGTGCTGCGCCGCTTCCTCGAGCCGTCCGATTCGCGCCTGTGGCGCATCCTCGCCCTCCTCCGGCGGGGCGTGCCGGAGCTGGTCGTCCAGGAGGCAACCGGGATCGCGTCGTGGTTCCTGGCCGAGATGGGCCGCAACGTGGGGCTCGAGGCCGAGGTGACCGCCTTCGGCGCCCGGCTGGCCGACCCGACGGACGCCGGTGCGGCAGAGCTGCTGGCCACCGCCAAACGGGCGCAGTTCGGCGACCGCGACCTGGCCTCGCTGGCCGGGGTGGGGGAGGCCGACATCCGCGCCGCCCGGCATGCCCTGGGCCTCCGGCCGGGCTACGCCATGGTCGACACGTGCGCCGCCGAGTTCGCCGCTGAGACCCCCTACTTCTACGGCACCTTCGCGGCCGCCGGGTCACCGCCGGAGGCGCCGCCGGTCGGGCGACCGGCGGCGCTCGTGATCGGCAGCGGTCCGGTGCGGATCGGGCAGGGGATCGAGTTCGACTACTGCGCGGTTCATGCCGCGGAGACGCTCCGCCGCTGCGGCTGGCAGGCCGTCATGATCAACTCGAACCCCGAGACCGTCTCGACCGACTTCGACGCCTCCTCGCGCCTCTACTTCGAGCCGCTCGACGCGGAGAGCGTCCGGAGCGTCATCGAGGCCGAGACGCTCGCCGGCGACGAGCCGCTCCCGGCTGTCGTGGCGTTCGGCGGCCAGACGCCGCTCAACCTCGCCGCGGCGCTGGCGGCGACCGGCGTGCCGCTGCTCGGCAGCGATCTCGAGTCGATCGACCAGGCCGAGGAGCGAACGCGCTTTGCGGCGCTGCTGGACCGCCTGGGGATCCCGCAGCCCGAGGGTGGGATGGCCCACTCGATCGAGGAGGCGGTCACCCTCGCCGAGCGGATCGGCTACCCGGTCATCGTGCGCCCGTCGTTCGTGATCGGCGGCCTCGCCATCGACTTCTGCTACTCGCCGGACGACCTCGTCCGCCAGCTGGCGGCAGCGACTGTCGTGGACCCCGACCGACCGGTCCGGATCGACCGCTATCTCGAGGGCGTCGAGGTGGACGTCGACGCCGTCTCGGACGGCGAGCGGGTGCTGATCCCGGGTCTGCTCGAGCACATCGAGC
>JACDAV010000160.1 GCA_013695255.1 Chloroflexota bacterium | reverse complement strand
TACCCGGAGATCGGCTACCGGCACCTGATCGCGGGCTTCCCCGCCCCGCACGACGAGGAGTCGATGACCCGGTTCGCGACCGAGGTCCGCCCGAAGCTCGAGGCGGGCGGGATCTAGCTCGGCACGGCCCCCGGTCTAGTTCGGCACGGCCCCTGGCTCGCCCGCGCGAGCCCTCGCCCGATGCCTGGCGACCTTGGCCCGGTTGCCGCAGGTGGCCATGTCGCACCAGCGCCGACGGCCGGTGCGCGACTCGTCGATGAACGCGTAGCGACACTCGTCGTTCGCGCAGACACGGAACCGATCCGTCTGACCTCGGGCGATCGCCTGCACGAGCGGCTCGGCGAGCCGTGCGAGCGCCTCGTCCGTGGGGTCGCTGAGATGCCGGTGGCCCACGCCCAGACCGTCCCGCCCCTGCGTCAGCTGGATCGCCGGCCGGTGACGGAGCACCTCGTTGACGGTCTCCACGGCGGCTGGATCGACGGCGCGCTGCTCCGTCTCCGCGTCCCACACCTCGCGCAGCGCGGCGCGAACGCGCCTGACCTTCTCGAGCCAGGCATCGGGGCCGCCCCGGATGCGATCCGCGCACCCCTCGATCGCGTCTCGATGGCCGACGCCGTGCGTCTGGAAGAAGGCCAGTGCCACGTCTGGCGAGGTGAGCGCTTCGTGGGTATGGCCGAACTCGGCATGGGAGCGCGTGTCGCAGTGCTCGAGGGTATTGACGAAGTCGAGGCTCAGCTCGAGGTCGGCGCCATGGTCGTGGGCGTGCGTGGTCGTCATCGTGGACACCACTATATGCGTCTTGACAGGTTACGAGCAAGCGACTATCTTGGTAACCACAAACAGCGGGATTAGCGGTTACGAAGGAGAGTCCAGATGGACGCACTGATGTTCCTCGTCCTCGTCGTCGCCGGCCTGGTGGTCTTCGACGTCGCAGCCCTCACCCGCGGTGTCGACTCGCGCGACACCATGCCGGACGACCACCGGCGCTGATCCACCAACCGGAGAACTCCCGTGATGCACCCACTCCACCTCGGCCTGACCGTCATCGACGTCGCCCAGACGCTCGAGAGCGAGCGGCTGAGCCGACGCCCCCCGACCACCGACGTCCTGCCCGCAGCCCGGGCGGGTGCCGGCCGCCGGCTCCTCGCCCGCCTCGCGGCCGAGGTCAGCCGCCGCTCGGCCGACACCGCCCGCTGGCTGGACGACGGGGTCGCCGTGCCGCGGTAAGTCGCAGCTAAGCGTCGCGGCATACCGTTCGAGCACGACGTCCCGCCCCCGCCGGAAGTGCCCCCGGCTGAGCGGGACGTCGATCCCGTCGCCGAGCCCCCGCCGTGCAACCCGCCGGGAGGGTCTCGATGGACGATTCGGCCGCGCCATGGCGCGCGCTCGAGGCACCAGCCGCTGCGGCCGACGGCCGGGCGCCAGCGAACAGCGCCGATCAGCGCGTCGTTGCGCTGATCGGCCTTGCGATCGCGGCGGCGTTTGCCGGCGCCGCATTCATCCTCGCCGTTTCATCGAGCGCCGGCACGGTCACGATCGACGGTTCGGCCGGCGACGGCAACCGGCCACCCTCGGCAGCGGCTCTCACCGCGCCGCCTGCGGCACAGGCAGAAGGCGGGCCGCTCGTCGAGGTGGAGGGCGCCGTCGCGCGACCGGGCCTCTACCGGCTCGCGGTCGGCGCCCGGGTGGGTGACGCGGTGACCGCTGCCGGTGGGTACGGGCCGCGCGTCGACGCGGCGCGTGCCAGCCTCGAGCTGAACCTTGCCGCGCCGCTCGTGGACGGGGCCCAGGTCCGCGTTCCCTCGCGCGACGACCCGGCGGTGGCCGTCGCGGCCGGTGGTTCGGAACCAGACGGAGCGGCGCCAGGACCTTCCGCCGCGGCCTCGGGGCCCATCGCCCTGAACAGCGCGACAGCCGCGGAGCTCGAGGAGCTGCCGGGGATCGGGCCCGTCACGGCCGGGAAGATCATCGCGGCTCGCGAGGAACAGCCGTTCTCGTCCGTGGACGAGCTGCAGACGCGCAGGGTCGTCGGCCCCGCCACGTTCGAGAAGATCCGAGAGCTCGTCACCGTCCCGTGAGCAGACCGGTCGCCGCCGGCCTGGGCGCCGCGGTCACCGCGCTGCTCGTCCATCCCGGACCGCCGGGCCCGGTCGTGTGGCTGGTCCTGGCAGCCGCGCTGGCGGTGGGCGCCACGGGACTCGTCCTTCGTCGGGGCGATCGCCTCCTGGTCGGCGCGATCGCCGGAGCGGCGATTGCTGCCCGACTGGCGCTGCTGCCGGGCGTCGTGCCGGGGGAGGCGGTGCTGCCCGAGGGCGACGGACCGTGGCGCGCCGAGGTCGAGAGCCTGGCCTCCACCCGGGACGGTCAGCAGCCGGCCACGCTACGCCTGGTCGCGGAGGACGTCAGGGTGGCCGCGACGCTCCCCCGCTATCCGGCGATCGAACCGGGTCAGCTGGTGACGGTCGACGGCGCGGTCCAAGCCCCGCCCGAGGGTCCGTACGGCGACTACCTCCGGCGGATCGGCATTGCCGGCACCCTGCGCTCGCGATCGCTCGTGGTGTCCTCGGCGGGCGCTGGGCCGCCACTCGAACGCCTGCGCCGCGAGGCCGCGGCCGCGCTGGTGAGAGCCATCCCGGAACCGGAGGCCGGCCTTGCTGCCGGGATCCTGATCGGGCTGCGAGACCGTGTGGATCGGCAGCTGGCGGCGGACTTCACGACCGCGGGGGCCAGCCACGTGGTCGCCATCTCAGGCTGGAACATCGCCATCGTGGGGGCCTCGGTGGGTGCCCTGGGCGGACGACTCGATCGGCGCCGGCGCTCGCTGCTGACCGCGGGCGCGATCGTCGCCTACGTGCTGTTCGTCGGCGCCTCGCCGTCCGTGTTGCGGGCGGCGGCCATGGCTGGCGTCGTGCTGCTGGCACGCGAATCTGGTCGCGCGGGACGGGCCACGGCCGCGCTGGCGTGGGCCGTGGCGATCCTGCTGCTCATCGACCCCGCGCTGATCCGCGACGCCGGTTTCCAGCTCTCGACGCTCGCCACCGCTGGGCTGATCGCCTGGGCTACCCCGCTCACCGCCTGGATCTCACGCATCACTCGCGACCGCCTGCCCGGCTGGATGACAGAAGGGCTTGGCGTCTCGCTCGCCGCGCAGGCAGCGACGCTGCCGATCATCCTCGCGTCGTTCGGCCGGCTCTCACTCGTCGCGCCCGTGGTGAATCTCCTCGTGGTGCCCCTGATCGCGCCGGCCATGGCGGCCGGTGCGATCGCCCTCCTGAGCGGCCTCGCGGTCCTGTTGCCCGGGATCCCGGGGGCCGTGGCCGTGGTGGGCGGACTGCCGGCGTGGGGTCTGCTGGCGACGGTCGTCGCGACCGTGCGGTGGTTCGCCGCCCTGCCGCTGGCGAGCGTTGAGCTGGCGCCGCCGTCGGGAGTCCTGGCCGGCGTCGTCGCAACCGTGGCGATCGCGGTCGTGGGCACGTCCGCGGGCCGGCGCCTTGTCGGTTCGATACGTCGCGACGACCGGTCCCGCGCGCCGCTGAGCCTCAGCGGTGAGCGACCGACGAGCAGCCACGATCGTCGTCCGGCGGGCGCCCGGGCCTCGGGGCTGGTGCGTGCGTCGGCCGCCGTGCTGGCCGGCGCCATTGCCATCACGGGCGTCGTGCTCGTCCATCGGCCGGACGGACGGACCAGGATCGTCGTGCTCGACGTCGGCCAGGGGGACGCGATCCTCCTCGAGGGCTCCCGCGGGGGCCGGATCCTCGTCGACGGTGGACCCGACCCTGACCGCCTGCTCGTCGCGCTCGACGAGCGGCTGCCGCCATGGGATCGCCGCGTCGACGCAATCATCCTGACCCACCCGCACGAGGACCACGTCGCGGGGCTGGCGCTCCTGCTGGCGCGGTACCGTGTCGGTCGGGTGCTCGAGCCGGGGATGCACGGACCAGGCCCCGGGTATGCGGCCTGGGATGAGCGGCTGGAGAACGGCGCCATCCCGTACGGTCGCCTCGCGACCGGCGACCGGCTCACGCTGGACGACGCCCGCCTCACGGTTCTGTGGCCGGATCCCGGCACGGTCCCGGCTGCGCCGGCCGACACTGGCACGGCCATCAACAACGTCTCCGTGGTGCTCCTTGGCGAGGTCGATGGCCGCCGCTTCCTGCTCAGCGGCGATATCGAGGAGGGCGTCGATCCCACGATCGTGGCCCGCGGTCTGCCCTCGGTCGACCTGTTGAAGATCGCCCATCACGGCTCCCGGACGGCCTCGACCGACGCGTTCCTCGAGGCCGTCCGTCCCGCCGTCGCCGTCGCCTCGGCGGGCGCCGACAACCGCTACGGTCACCCGAACCCGGAGACGCTCGCCCGAATCGCGGCGCGTGGGGCGCGGGTGCTTCGGACCGACCGCGACGGCACCGTCGAGATCGCGCTGCAGCGGTCGGGCGTGTCGGTCCGGACGTCGGGTCGCCGCAGCTCCACGACAGCAAGGACGGCCTCGACCGAGCGCCCGATCGCGGCCCCCACGACCGCCTGGGCGTGCGGGATCCAGCGCAGTCCTCGCGCGCCGGGCGCTCGTCCGGCCGCAGGGGGCTCGGGGGCGCGGCCGCAACGTCCGCCGAGTCGGGGCCTGTACCATCGACCCGATGACGGTCCCCGGGCGCACGGACGCCGCCCGCCTTCTCCTGACCCTCGATCCCCCGGCCTGGTTCCTGCGCCACTCGTGCGCGGTGGCGGAGGTCGCGGCATGGCTCGGCGCCCGGATCGCGCGCGCCGGCGTGCCGATCGACCGATCGCTCGTCGAGTCCGCGGCGCTCCTCCACGATGTCGACAAGCTGGTGTCCGAGGACGACCCCGCCCGCCGCCTCCGGCATGGGGACGGCTCCGCCGACTGGCTGGCACGCCGAGGTCACCCCGAGCTTGCGCGGGCGGTGGCGGGCCACCCGGTCACCCGGCTCGCGGACGGCGACCGCTTCCGACGCTGGGCCGCCTTTGCCAGCCGCGAGGAGCGGATCGTGGCCTACGCGGACAAGCGGGCCGGGCAGCGGCTCCAACCGATGGCGGCCCGGTTCGCATCGTGGGAGCGCCGCTTTCCCACGGACGCCCATGGCTGGACGGCGGCCACGCGGATCGAGATCCGTCGACGCGCCGAGCGGCTCGAGGCGGACGTCTGCCGTGCGGCCGGGATCCGGCCAGAGGAGGTCGACCGGTTGCCCTGGACCGGCGCCGCGCTTCGGGCAGCGGGGCCACGGCGCTCGTGAGCCGGCCGGCGCTCGGCTACTTCTTCGGCGACGACGGGTACGGGTTGGAGCGCTCGGCGGACGCCGTCCTCGACCGGCTGCGCGAGGGCGGCGGGACGGTCGACCGCTGGCGCACCGCCGGCGACGCCGTGTCGATCGGCCGGCTGGCGGAGCGGGTCGGCACCGCGTCGCTGTTCGGCGGTGGGACG
>JACDAV010000157.1 GCA_013695255.1 Chloroflexota bacterium | reverse complement strand
ACGTCCGCGAAGCCGTTCCGCAGCAGGTGCGCCGTGGCGGCCGCGGACCTGCCACCCGACGCGCACATCAGCAGCAGCGGCCGGTCGCGCGGCAGGTCCTGCCAGCGCGTCGCGAACTCGGACATCGGGAGGAGCGTGACTCCCTGATCCAGCCGCACCGCGGCGAACTCGTTCGGCTCGCGAACGTCCACGACGAGGGGCGCCGGCTCTCCCTCCCGAAGGCGACGGTCTGCCTCGCGCACGTCGATCGTCGGGATCTGGCCGGGTGGCTGGGTCATGGCGTCCTCCAGTGGAGTGGCGGGGGATCGACGCGAGCGACGTCCGGCTCCCGACGCAGCCGCTCGAGCCGCGCGTCGACGTCCCGCACCAGCGCGTCGACGTCGAGACCGCGCGTATCGGCTGCGGTTGCCGCGGCCGCGAGACGCTCACGAGCGCCGCGCAGGTTCTTGGCCGTCCCGAGCGGGTTGCCCCGGACGGCGTGCACGTACGCGGCCGCCAGCTTGATCAGGCCCTGGTGGAGATCGCGCTCGGCTGGGTCGTCCGTGCCCATCCAGGCCGGCTCGAGGAACTCGTGGGCGGCGAAGAAGTCACCCGCGTCATAGGCGGCAACGCCGGCACGAAAGGCCGCCTCGCGGTCCTCCTCGGGCAGTGGGCGATAGGCCTTCGCCCGCCCGCCCTGGACGACCGTCCCGGGCTTGCCGGTCACTCGAGCTCGGCCAGCGAGCGGCGGCCCGCGACGCCGGTCGTGAGCTCGTGCCACCAGGCGACGTCGTCCTCGCCAAGGCGCCAGCACAGCCAGACCTGGCGACCGGTGACCAGGGCCGGAAAGTCGATCAGGCCGGTTTCGATGTCGCGGAGGGTGATGCCCAGCTCGTCGATCCGCGCCACGCCCGCCTGCATCTGGTCGATGACGCCCTGCATCCGCAGCCGGAGCCGGCGCAGCTCCGCGACCTCGGCGTCCGCGCGTCGGGAGGACGCCGTCCCGGACCCACCGGCCGTCGCCTCGGCCGCGGCCTCGACCGCGGACTGGCGCTCGAGCACCTCGTCGCGCAGCCGGATCAGCTCCTGCCGCTCGTCGGCCAGCCGGGTGAGGATGCCGCGCACCTCCGGGAGGGCGTCGTTGGCGGCATCGAGGTCGAAGAACCGGGTCATCGGATGAGTCTATGCCGTCCGCGTCCGGGGTCGCGCGGAGCGGGGGCGGGGGTTGCTCGGCGCGATGGCGGCGGGCGCCGATCCGCGGGCATCAGGCCCTGCTAGCATCGCCGCCATGCGACTGGCCGCCCGGATGCAGTCGATCGGCACCGAGACCGCCTTCGAGGCGGCCGCCCGGGCACGGGCGCTCGAGGCCGACGGTCGGGACATCATCCACCTGGAGATCGGCGAGCCGGACTTCGACACGCCGGCGCACGTGCGGGAGGCAGCCAAGCGGGCGCTCGACGCCGGGGCGACCCACTACGCGCCTTTCGCCGGCATCCCGGAGCTTCGCGCCACGATCGCGGAGGACGCGGCCGCCCGCAAGGCGTTCGCCGTGGATCCGTCGCAGGTGTTCGTCACGGTCGGCGGCAAGGGCGTCATGGTCTACGCGATCCTGGGCCTGATCGACCCCGGTGACGAGGTGATCGTCCCCGATCCCGGCTATCCGATCTACGCCTCGCTGACGTCGTTCGTGGGCGCGACGCCGGTGCCGCTCCCGATCCGCCAGGAGCACGAGTTCCGGCTCGACGTCGAGGAGCTCGAATCGCTGGTCACGCCTCGGACCCGGATGCTGGTCGTCAACTCACCGGCCAATCCGACCGGCGGCGTCCTGACCCGCGGCGACGTCGAGCGGATCGGCGAGCTGGCGGTTCGCCACGACCTGGTCGTGCTGGCCGACGAGATCTATGCCCGGATCCTGTACGACGGCGCGGAGCACGTGTCGCTCGCCTCGCTGCCCGGGATGGCCGAACGGACGATCGTCCTCGATGGCTTCTCGAAGACATTCGCGATGACCGGCTGGCGTCTCGGCTACGCGATCGTCCCGCCGTCGCTGGTGCAGGCCTACGGAACGCTGATCATCAACACGGTCAGCTGTGCGCCGACCTTCGTCCAGGTCGGCGCCGTCGAGGCGCTCCGCGGGCCACAGGACGACGTCGAGGCGATGGTCGAGGAGTTCCGGGTGCGCCGAGATCTCGTCGTCGACGGCCTCAACGCCATCCCCGGCGTCCAGTGCGCGACACCTCGCGGTGCCTTTTATGCGTTCCCGCATATCGGCGGCACCGGGCTCAGCGGCGCGGAGCTGGCCGACCGCCTGCTGACCGAGACCGGCGTCTGCGTGCTTGCCGGCACGGCCTTCGGCGGGCTGGGCACGGAGCACGTCCGGATCAGCTACGCCAACTCGCGCGACAACCTGACCGAGGCGCTTCGCCGGATCGACGCCTTCGTCCGACAGCACGCGCCCGCACCGGCACCGGCCTGAGCGACCGGCGTGCAGGACCGTCCGCGCGTCTTCGTGGCGCGCATCCTGCCCGACGAGGGCATCCGTCCGATCCTCGAGGCGACGGACGCGACCGTCTGGGACGGCGACCTGCCGCCGCCGCGCGACGAGCTGCTGCGGGCGGTGGAGGGCTGCGACGGCGTCATGACGCTACTCACCGATCGGGTCGATGCGGAGCTCCTCGACTGTGCCGGCCCCGGGCTGAAGGTCGTCTCGAACTACGCGGTCGGGTTCGACAACGTCGACGTGGCCGAGTGCACGAGGCGCGGGATCCCGGTCGGCAACACGCCCGGCGTGCTCACCGAGACCACCGCCGACCTGGCCTGGACGCTCCTGATGGCCGCCGCCCGCCGCATCGTCGAGGGCGCGGACTACGTGCGGGCCGGCAAGTGGAAGACCTGGGGACCGCTGCTCCTGCTGGGGCCGGACGTCCACGGCGCCACGCTCGGGATCGTCGGCTTCGGCCGGATCGGCCAGGCGGTCGCCCGCCGGGCGCAGGGGTTCGCCATGACCGTGCTCTATCACGACCCCAACCGGCTGCCGGACGAGGTGACGCAGCCGCTCGGCGCGACGTACGTCGAGCTCGACGAGCTGCTCGCACGGTCCGACTTCGTGTCGCTGCATGTCAATCTGACCGACGACACGAGGCACCTCATCAACGCCCAACGACTGGCGCTCATGAAGCCGACGGCGGTCCTCGTCAACACGGCGCGCGGGCCGGTGGTCGACACGCGGGCGCTCGACGCGGCGCTCCGCGACGGCGTGATCTGGGCCGCGGCGCTGGACGTCACCGATCCGGAGCCCATTCCGGCCGATGACCCACTGCTGGGCCACGAGCGCTGTCTGGTCGTGCCGCACATCGCCTCGGCGTCGAACGCCACCCGGGCGAAGATGGCGGAGATGGCAGCGCTCAACCTGCTGGCCGGCGTGCGCGGCGAGCGACTGCCGACGTCGGTCAACCCGGAGGTCTACGAGGCACGCTGATGCGCGGGCGCGAAGACCGTCGAACGGTCGCGGGGTTCGCGGAGCCGACCAGGCCCGGCGGTCAGCGGACGGGGGCGATGATCACGAAGCGGCCGTACCACTCGTCGATCGAGCGTCGGTAGCCCGGGGTGTAGGGATCGTCGTACGGGCTGTCGGTCTGGGCGTATGGTCGGAATCGGAGCTTCAGGTTGGCCGCCGCCCTGAAGTACGAGTAGGAGATCCGGGCGTTGACCATCGCCTGCGACTTGAGCGGGTCGACGAGGTAGAAGCCGCCGACGGTGAACCGGTTCGTGTACTTCCCGTCCGCGCCGCGCGCGAACGGGTCACCGACCAGCCCGTAGTAGCCGGTCAGCATCTGCGCGTGCTGCCCTGCCCAGGCGAGGACGCCGACGGGCTTGCGGTACCGGATCATCGCCCGGACGGCGGCCTTGACGGCGTAGTCGTACGACGAGAACGAAACGTCGTCGTAGACGCGCTGGCCGGCCCACAGGGCGGTGCTGCCCCAGCCGTAGTAGTTCAGGGCGTTGCGCCAGCCGTGGGGGTCGGAGCCGTTCCCGCCCTGCAGCGTGTCGTGGGTTCGCTCCCAGGCGAGGATCGAGTCGCGGGTCGCGGAGGCGAGCGTCGTGCGCCACCGGAAGCCGGCCCCGCCGGTTCCTTTCAGCGCCACGAAATTCAGCATGTCCATCACGGCCGTCGACGTGCAGGCGTAGTAGTTCGAGTCCTGGTAGCGGAATCCGCTGGCGACGAACAGGGACAGTGACGCCGGCGGCGGCGTCGGCTTGGGTGTCGGAGTCGGAGTCGGGGTGGGGGTCGGCGTCGGAGTGGGCGCCGGGGTCGGCTGGGGAGTCGGGGACGGAGTCGGGGTTGCGATCGGCGT
>JACDAV010000154.1 GCA_013695255.1 Chloroflexota bacterium | reverse complement strand
GACGCAGGCTCGGCGCTTCGGCCGCCGGTCGTGCCAGCCGTTCGGGCCGCGCGGGCTCGCTCATCGTGGCGCAGACTAGCAGACGTGGATCGCGCGCCCCGGCCCCCGGACCGTGCGGGCGAGCCCGACGCCACGCGGCCGGCACCTGGATCCGAGACGCCCGGGGCCGCCCGACCGGCGGCGCCCGTCGTCCAGCGCTGGCGGGTGGTCTTCAGGCGGCCGAGCGCGAGCTCCGATCGCCCGCACCGCGACCTCGCCGAGGAATGGGCGGAGCGCCTCGCGGACAGCGGGCTGCCGCTCGCCCGACCGGAGGGACGTCCACGGCCCCCGCTCGCCTTTGCCGCACCGCTGCCGGTCCGCGTGGCAGCCGAGCAGGAGTACGCGGACGTCGCCCTGGCGGAGCGCCTGCCCGTGTGGTCCGTTCGTGAGCGGATCGCGGCGAGCCTGCCAGCGGACCTGGCGTTGACCGACGTGTTCGACGTGTGGCCGGGCGCGCCGGCGCTGGCCGCGATCGTCGTCGCCGCGGACTACCGGCTCAGCATGGCCCCTCCCGTGCCCGAGTCCGGCGTGCTGGACGAGGCGGCGCGTCGGTTGCTCGGCCAGCCCCGGATCGAGCGCGAGCGGCCGCGTGGCGGTGGCTCCGTTCGTTACGACCTCCGTCCGCTCGTCGCCGCGATCGCCGTGGACGCGGCGCGGCCGTCCGAGCTCCTGGTCAGGACCAGGTTCGACGCCGAGCGAGGTGCGGGGCGGCCGGAGGAGGCGGTGGCGGCGCTGGCCGAGACGCTCGGTCAGCCGATCGAGATCGAGCGCACCGTCCGCGAGCGGCTGATCCTCGAAGAGCGCCCGGCCGAACGCGCGCCAGTGCCGCGCCGGCGCCAGCCCGCGGTCGGGTAGGACCACGAGAGCGGCCCCGCCGAGCGGTCATTGGGTGCGCCCAAGGCAGAGGAAGCCTGTCGGCGAAGCACGGGAAGCCTGTCGCGAGGCACAGGAGCCTTGTCGGCGCCCGTCCGGTGCGGGCCGCGCTCGGGGCGTTTGACGCTCCCGCCGCCTCGTCGCTACACTCCGCCTTCGCGTCTCGGGCGTCCCGGGCCGTCTCCCCCTGTCCCCCGGACGGTCGCCGGCAGCGCCGCGATCGCGCTCAGCTGAGGATCCATGTACGCAGTCATCGAGACCGGCGGCAAGCAATACCGCGTCGAGGTCGGCACGGAGCTGGAGGTCGAGCTGCTCGACGTCGAGCCCGGTCAGTCCGTGACCCTCGAGCGCGTCCTGCTCGTGGCTGACGGCGACGAGACATCGGTCGGGCAGCCGGTCGTCGCCAATGCGGCGGTCGAGGCCGAGGTGGTCCGCCGATCCCGCGGCACCAAGATCATCGTCTTCAAGTACCGGCCGAAGGCCCGCAGTCGCGTCAAGAAGGGCCATCGCCAGGACCACACCATCCTTCGCATCACCGATGTCAGGCTGAACGGCAAGAGCGACGCGGAGGCGCGCCGCAAGGTCGACGACAGCGCGCGGACCGAGCGCCAACGCCTCCAGGAGGCCGCGGCTCGCCAGGCGGCTGCCGACGCGGCACTTGCCGCGAAGCTGGCGGAGCAGACCGAGACCAGCGCGCCGAAGGCCGGACGCGGCTCTCGCCGCGCCGGCGCGACCGCGGCGCCCGCGACCGAGAAGCCTCGCAGGTCGGGCACGAAGACCAGGACACCCGCCGAAGGGCCGGTTGACGCCGAGGCGGCGTCCGGGACGTCCGCGGAGCCGCTCGAGAGCGGCGCGGAGCCGACCGCCACCGCCGGCGAGATCGGACACACCGGCGAGGCGTCCGAAGCGGCCGGCACCGCCGCGCCAGCCAGGGATAGGAAGTTGAAGGCGCAGAAGCGCCGGCCGGAAGAGGGCGGGTAAGCACGATGGCCCACAAGAAAGCCGGATCGAGCGTCAAGAACGGCCGCGACAGCGCCGGCCAGCGACTCGGCGTCAAGGTCGGCGACGGGCAGCTCGTGCCGGCCGGGTCGATCATCGTGCGCCAGCGCGGCCAGACGTTCCTGGCCGGCAACGGCACCGGCCTCGGCCACGACTACACGGTCTTTGCGACCGTGGCCGGCCGGGTCAGGTTCGAGCACGCCACCAGGACCAAGAAGCGCATCCGGGTCGAGCCCGACGCCGCCCAGGAGGCACCCGTCGCCGCCGAGGCCTGACCCAGATAGCCGGCGACCACCGATGGGCATGGGGCCCGTACGGACGGCGTCGGAGGAGAAGCACCCGTGAAGCCGGACATCCATCCCACCTACCACCAGGCCAAGGTTCACTGTGGGTCCTGCGGGACCGAATGGACCATCGGCTCGACGCGCCCGGAGCTGCGGGTCGACGTGTGCAGCAATTGCCATCCGTTCTTCACCGGCAAGCACACGATCATCGACACGGCTGGCCAGGTCGAGCGGTTCCAGCGGCGGCTCGAGCGGCAGGCCCGCACCTAGCCCATCGACCGGGAGGACGTTGGCGCTGACCGGCGGCCGCCTGAAGACCCCGGACGCCGTCGCACCGCCAGCAAGTAGACTTCCGGCCATGCCCCGGCACAACTACGGCGGCCAGGCGCTCATCGAGGGCGTCCTCATGCGCGGCCGCGACGCGATCGCCGTGGCGCTCCGGCATCCGGACGGACGCGTCGTCTACGCAACGGAGCGCCTCGACTCCGGGTTCCATGGCAGCCGCTGGTCGAAGCTCCCGTTCATGCGCGGGCTCGTCGTCCTGTACGAGACGTTGATCGTCGGGACGCGCTGGCTGGTTCGCAGCGCGAGCCTCCAGGCGGAGGAGGACGAGGTCGAGCTGGGCAAAGGCGCGATCGCGCTCATGCTCGGGCTCACGCTCCTGGCCGGGATCGGCGTCTTCTTCCTGCTGCCGCTGCTGCTGTCGACGGTGATCGCCGGCGGCAGTGACAGCCGGTTCGCCCAGCCGGCCGTCGAGGGGCTCGTCCAGGTCGCGATCTTCCTCGGCTACCTGACGCTCATCTCCCGGATGCCGGACATCCACCGCGTCTTCCAGTACCACGGCGCGGAGCACATGACCATCCACGCCCTCGAGGCCGGCGACCCGCTCGTCGTCGACCGGATCCGGACGTATCCGACCGCGCACCCCCGCTGCGGGACGGAGTTCCTGGTCGTCCTGATCGCGCTTTCGATCTTCACCTTCTCGATCGTCGGCAAGCAGCCGCCGCTGCTGATGATCGCCAGCCGGTTCGTGCTCATCCCCGTGCTCGCGGCTGTCGGCTACGAGCTGCTCCGGCTGGGCGCCCGGTACCGCGCCAACCCGGTGGTGCGGGCGGTCATGTGGCCCGGCATCCTCGTCCAGATGATCACCACCAAGCAGCCGACCCCGGACATGATCGAGGTCGCGATCGTCTCGATGGAGGAAGCGCTGCGGGCGGACGGCGAGGCGATCCCCGCCGGCTCGGCGGAGCTGCCGCGGGACACGCTCGAGCTCGCCGGCCCGCGACGCTCCGGCGGCTTGCCCAGACACCGCCCGGCCGGCGAGGCCGAGGTGGCGGCGCCGGTGTCGATCGACCCGCCACTGCCCGGGGCATGATCGATCTCGATCACCAGCTCGCCAACGTCGCCCGCCAGTACGACGACCTTCAGTCCGACCTCTCCCGCCCCGAGACGTCGACCGATCCTGACGCCCTCCGCCGGCTGGGCAAGGAGCTCGCCCGCCTCGAGCCCGTCGTCGAGGCGTACCGCCGCCTGATGGCGACGCGCGCCGAGCTCGCCGGCGCCCGGGAGATGCGCGAGGGCGAGGCGGACGAGGCCATGCGGGCAATGGTCCACGAGGAGGTCGACCGCCTGTCCGCGGAGGAGGAGCGCCTGCTCGAGGAGCTGCGCGTTCTGCTCCTGCCGCGCGATCCGAACGACGAGCGCGACGTGGTCATGGAGATCCGGGCGGGCGCCGGCGGCGAGGAGGCGGCGCTGTTCGCCGCGGAGCTGCTGCGCCTCTATCTCCGCTTCGCCGAGCGTCATCGGCTGCAGCCCGAGGTCGTCAGCCTCAACGAGACCGGGATCGGCGGCCTGAAGGAGGGCATCGTCCAGATCCACGGCCATGGGGCGTACAGCCGTCTCAAGTTCGAGGGTGGCGTCCACCGCGTGCAGCGGATCCCGGCCACGGAGTCGTCCGGCCGGATCCACACGTCCACCGCGACCGTCGTGGTCATGCCGGAGGTGGACGACGTCGAGATCGTGATCGACGAGGAGAAGGACCTCCGGATCGACGTCAAGCGGTCATCCGGCCCGGGCGGCCAGTCGGTCAACACGACGGACTCCGCGGTCCGGATCACCCACCTGCCGACCGGGCTCGTGGTCGAGATCCAGGACGAGAAGAGCCAGCACAAGAACAAGGCCAAGGCGCTGTCCGTGCTCCGTTCCCGACTGTACGACCGCCAGCTCGCCGAGCAGCGCGAGGCGGATTCGGCGGCCCGCCGGTCGATGGTCGGGGCGGGCGACCGCTCGGACAAGATCCGGACCTACAACTTCCCGCAGGACCGGCTGACCGACCACCGGATCGGGCGGACGCTCCACAACCTGCCGCAGGTGATGGCGGGCGAGATCGACGAGCTGATCGACGCCCTGATCATGGCCGACGAGGCCGAGCGTCTCTCCGCGCTCACCGAGACCGATGGCGCGCGCTGAGGCGGGATCCGCCACCGAGCTCGCCACGGAGCTCGCCCCGGCGTCCGCAATGCCCGAGCCGGGATCCGGCGAGATCCGCTTCTTCCAGCCGCGCCAGGATCCGATCGTGCACGCCACGGACCTGGGCTCCGTCCAGGTGCTGAAGCACGAGCGCCTGTTCCTGCTGACCGATCCGTTCGGCGACATCCACCCCGACTCGCGAGGTCTGGGTCTGTACCTCGGCGACACGCGCATCCTGTCGTGCGCCGCGCTGCGGGTCGGCGGACAGCGGCCGGTGCTCCTCCAGGGCTCGATGGGCGGCAACTTCCGGGGCACGATCCACCTGACCAACTCGAGCATCGACCGCAATCCCGGCTCGAAGCGCGGCCAAGGCTCCGAGCTGGCTGGCCGGAAGCTGGGCATCTCGCGCGAGCGCCTCCTGTCCGGCGAGGCCTTCCAGGAGCGGCTGCGGATCGTCAACCACGCCGAGCACGACGAGACGGTCGAGATCGAGATCGACCTGGCGAACGACTCGGCCGACATCTTCGAGGTGCGCGGCTACCCGCGACGCAAGCGCGGCGTCGTGCAGCCGATCGCGGTCCTCGGACGGCGGGTCACGTTCCGCTACGACGGGCGGGACGGGGTCCGGCGGGCCACGCACCTCGCGTTCTCCGACCCGCCGGAGGCGGTGGGGCCGGCCGCCGATGGCGAGGGCGGGCGATCCGGATGGGTCCACCTGCGCTGGTCATTTCGCCTGCCGGCCGGCGCCCGACGAGATCTGACGTGGACCGTCTGGTCCTCGTCGGCGACCACCGGGACGCGCGACGCCGACCTGTTCCCCGGGCCGCCGCGCGTCAGCCCGGACGATGGCGCGGCGGCCTACCACGCGTGGACCCTCGGCACGACGGAGGTCAGCACGGACCACGAGCTGTTCAACCTGACCGTCCAGCGCGGGTTGAACGACCTGCGGCTGCTCGTCAACGACGGACCGGCGGAGGGTGAGCGCTACGTGGCGGCCGGCGTGCCGTGGTTCGCGACGCTGTTCGGGCGGGACGCGATCATCACCGCGCTCGAGGTGCTCCCCTTCCAGAGTGACCTGGCCGTCGAGACGCTCGGCGTGCTGGCGGCCCGCCAGGCGACGGAGGTCGACGACGAGCTCGACGCGGAGCCGGGCAAGATCCTCCACGAGCTGCGGACCGGCGAGATGGCCGCGACCGGCGAGCTGCCGTTCCGCCCGTACTACGGCAGCGTGGACGCCACGCCCCTCTGGCTGATCCTCCTCGCCGAGACGCACGCCTGGACCGGAGACTCCTCGGTCGTCGACCGGTTGTGGCCGAACGCGCTGGCCGCCCTGGACTGGATCGACCGTTGGGGCGACCGTGACGGTGACGGTTTCGTCGAGTACGCACGGCGCAGCGACCGCGGGCTCGTCAACCAGGGCTGGAAGGACTCGCACGATTCGATGCGCGATCGAGCCGGTCGGCTGATCACCGGGCCGGTCGCGTTGTCGGAGGTCCAGGGGTACGTCTATCGGGCCAAGAAGGGGATGGCGGCCCTGGCCACGATGCGCCGCGACCGGCGGCTCGCACGCCGGCTGGAGCACGAGGCGGCCGAGCTGCGGGAGCGCTTCGAGGACGCCTTCTGGATGCCGGACGAGGGCTATTACGCGATGGCCCTCGACGGGGCGAAGCGACCGGCCGACGCGATCGGCTCGAACGCCGGTCACTGCCTGTGGGCGGGGATCGTGTCGCCTGCCCGGGCCCGGCGGGTGGCGGATCGGCTGCTCACTGCCGACCTGTTCTCCGGCTGGGGGGTGCGCACCTACGCCACGGGCCAGCCCGGCTACAACCCGATCGGCTACCACACCGGGACGGTCTGGCCGCACGACACGGCCCTCATCGCGGCGGGTCTCAAGCGCTACGGCCTGCACAAGGAGGCGAACCGGCTGGTCGGGAGCGTCTTCGAGGCGGCCCAGCGGTTCACCGACTTCCGGCTCCCGGAGCTGTTCTGTGGCTTCGACCGGGACACGTCCCCGCTGCCGGTCCCGTATCCCGTCGCCTGCTCGCCGCAGGCCTGGGCCGCCGCCGCGCCCTTCCTCTTCCTCCAGACGATGCTCGGCCTCCAGGCGCATGCCGACCGCGCCGAGCTCGAGCTCTTCCGCCCGCAGCTCCCCGAGTGGCTGAGCAAGGTGACGCTGACCAACCTGCACGTCGGCGGGTCGGCGGTCGACCTGCTGTTCCACCGGTGGCGCGGCACGACCAGCGCCGAGGTGCTGCGCAAGGCGGGGGACATCTCCGTCACGATCCGGCTGTAGGGCCGGCCGCGGACGGATCGTGGCGACGGTTCGGGAGCTGCTGCTGGCGGGCGTGAACCGGTTGCGTGCGTCCGGCTCGGAGAGCCCGCGGCTCGACGCGGAGCTCCTGCTGGGTCACGCGCTCGGCGCCGACCGGACGGTCGTCATCGGGCACCCGGAAGCGCCGGTGGGGTCGTCGGCCGCCGATCGCTTCGAGACGGACCTCCGGCGCCGGGAGATCGGCGAGCCGGTAGCCTACATCCGCGGCTTCAAGGAGTTCTACGGCCTCGCCTTTGCGACCGACCGGCGGGCACTGATCCCCCGACCGGAGACCGAGCGGCTCGTGGAGCTGGCCGAGGACGAGGTGCTGCGCCGGCTGGCGGACGGGCGCCCGCCCGGCTCGCCAGCCCTGCGTGTGCTCGACGTGGGCACGGGCGCGGGCACGATCGCGGTCGCCCTGGCGGTGGCGCTGCGCCGGCGCCGCGTCGCCGACCAGGTCGCCCTGTTCGCCACGGACGAGTCGCCTGAGGCGCTCGAGCTCGCCCGCGAGAACGCGGTCGGGCATTCGGTCGGTGACCGGGTCCTGTTCCTCGAGGCGGACCTGCTGCCGCCGGTCGTCACGACTCCATGGGACGTGGTGGTCGCCAACCTGCCCTACGTTCGCTCGGGCGCGGTCGACGGTCTGCCGATCGCCGCCTCGTTCGAACCCCGGGCTGCGCTCGACGGCGGCCCGGGCGGGCTGGAGGTGATCGGCCGGCTCCTGGAGCGCCTGCCCCACGCGGTTGCGCCCGGCGGAGTCGCGCTGCTCGAGATCGGGTCCGACCAGGGGGACGCCATCGGTGCCCTGGCGGCGGCACGGCTCCCGGGCTGGCGCTGCGAGGTGGTGCCGGACCTTGCGGGGCACCCACGGGTCGCCCGCCTGCGGCCCGGCCGGGCCGGCCCTGGCGCGTTCGGCGCCCCCGGCGCGCCGTCGTGACCCCGTCCCGACCGCCGATCCTGGCCGACGATCCTGAGGGCCGGTCCGCCGCCGCCGAGGTCCTGCGGGCCGGCGGCATCGTGGCCCTCCCCACGGACACGGTCTACGGGATCGCCTGCGACCTGGCAGCCCCCGGTGGCATCGAGCGGCTCTTCTCGGCCAAGGGGCGACCCTCGGACCGGGCGATCATGCTGCTCCTCGCGGAGCCTGCCCAGGCGTCGGCGATCGGGCTCGTCGGCTCCGCGGCGCGCCTGCTCGGCGAGGCCTTCTGGCCCGGTGGCCTCACCCTCGTCCTGCCCGCTCGGCCGGACGTCCGGCTGCCCGCTGCCCTCACCGCCGGCCGGCCGACGATCGGGCTCCGGGTGCCCGATCACGCCTGTCCGCGGGCGCTGGCGGCCGCGCTGGGCCCGATGCCCGCGACCTCGGCCAACCTCTCCGGTCAACCGGACGCCGCCGATGCTCAGGCGGTCGTCGATCAGCTGGGCGACTCGGTCGACCTCGTGCTCGACGGCGGGCCTGCGTCGGGCGGACCCGCCTCCACGGTCGTCGACTGCACGACCGATCGGCCAGGTCTGCTGCGGGCCGGCGCGATCGACCCCGCCCGCCTGGCCGCCGAGCTTGACGCCGCGGGGCTGCCGCATGACCTGCCCCGGTCGGGCTCGGCGGACGTGGGAAGATAGACCGGACCGCGCGAAGCCGGGGGAGGGATGGACCAGCCGGCCTCGGCGACGGCCGTACCGCGGCATCGAGAGGAGCGACGATGACGGTGTCCCATGCCCCGCGGCTGGGCTGGGCGAGCCTCGCCGACGTGGACCCCGATCTCTGGGCGGCGATGGAGGCGGAACGTCAGCGGCAGCTCGACAAGATCGAGCTGATCGCCAGCGAGAACTACACGTTCGCGGCGGTCATGGAAGCCCAGGGCAGCTGGCTCACCAACAAGTACGCCGAGGGGCTGCCCGGCAAGCGCTACTACGGCGGCTGCGAGCACGTCGACGTGGCCGAGACGCTGGCGCAGGACCGGGCTCTCGCGCTCTTCCCGGGCGCCGAGCACGTCAACGTCCAGCCACATTCCGGCGCCCAGGCGAACATGGCCGCCTATTTCAGCGTCCTCGAGCCGGGCGACCGGATCCTGGGCATGAAGTTGGACCAGGGCGGACACCTCACCCACGGCATGAAGCTCAACTTCAGCGGCCGCCTGTACGAGGTGAGCGCCTACGGGGTTGACCCCGAGACGGAGCGCATCGACCTCGACGCCCTCGAGGCGGTGGCCCGGGAGACGCGCCCGAAGCTGGTGGTCGCCGGCGCGTCCGCCTATCCGCGGATCTGGGACTTCGAGCGGCTGGCGCAGATCGCCCACGGGATCGGTGCATTGCTCTTCGTCGACATGGCCCACGTCGCGGGCCTCGTCGCAGCGGGTGTGCATCCGTCGCCGTTCCCGCACGCCGACCTGGTCACGACGACCACCCACAAGACGCTGCGCGGTCCGCGCGGCGGCCTCATCTTCTCGCGTCGCGAGCTGCCGGAGAGCGTCGACCGCGCACGCTTCCCGCTGGTCAAGGGATCGCTCGCCGCCGCGGTCGACAAGACGGTCTTCCCGGGCGTCCAGGGCGGGCCGCTGATGCACGTCGTGGCCGCCAAGGCGGTCGGCCTCCTCCTCGCGGCCACGGACGAGTTCCGGGCGGACCAGCACCGGACGGTCGACAACGCGCGACTCCTGGCCGAGACCCTCGCCGGCCACGGTGCGCGGGTCGTCTCCGGCGGTACGGACAACCACCTGATGCTGGTCGACGTCACGCCGCTCGGCGTGACCGGTCTCGAGGCGGAGCGGCTGCTCGACGAGATCGGGATCACCGTCAACAAGAACGCCATTCCGTTCGACCGGAACCCGCCCAACGTCGCGTCCGGCATCCGGGTCGGGACGCCGGCCGTGACGACGCGAGGCATGGGCGCCGACGAGATGCGGACGATCGGCCGGCTCATCGTCGAGGCGATCATCCAGCGTGGCGACCCATCGTCGCGCGGGCGCCTGGCGGCCGAGATCGGCGAGGTCGTCGGGCGCTTTCCGGTGCCCGGTCTGCCGACCCGGTGACGTTCCGGCCGAGCGCGGGAGAGGCGCTCCCGATCCTGGCCATCGCATTCGTCGTCGCGGCCGTGATCTCGCTCCTGCTGACGCCCTGGGTCCGCGGCCGTGCCCTCCGTCACGGGGTGGTCGACCGGCCGAATGCCCGCCGCGTCAACCTGCAGCCGGTCCCGCGGGGCGGCGGGGTCGCCGTGGTGCTTGCGTTCCTGGCGGTTGCCACCGTCCTCGTCGTGGTCAACGAGCGGCTAGGAATGGTCCGGACCCCGGTCGCGCTCGACACCGGCCAGATGGTCGCGCTGCTGGGTGGCGGGGCGGCCGCGGCGGCGCTCGGTGCCGTCGACGACTACCTCGACCTGCGGGCGCGCTGGCAGCTGGTCGGGCAGGTGGCGCTGGCGGTGGGTGCCGTCGTGCTGGGAATCGACATCGCTTTCGTGAACAACCCGTTCGGCGCCGGCCAGATCCGGTTCAACGAGACGTTCGCCGCCGGCTTCACCATCCTGTGGATCCTTGGCATGGTCAACAGCGTGAACTTCATCGACGGGCTCGATGGGCTGTCGTCGGGCATCGCGCTGATCGCCTCCGTCACCCTGGGCGTGATCAGCCTCACCGCCCAGATCAACCAGCCGTTCGTGGCCCTGTTGTGCTTTGTCCTGGCCGGCTCGCTGCTCGGCTTCCTGCGCTGGAACTTCCACCCGGCGGCGATCTTCACCGGGACGAGCGGGACCATGTTCGTCGGCTACACGCTGGCCATCCTGTCGATCCTCGGCAGCGCGAAGGTCGCCGTGGCGCTGCTGGTGCTCGGCGTGCCGATCATCGACACCTTCTGGATCATCGTCCGCCGCGTCCTCGCCGGCCGGTCGCCGTTCACGCCGGACCGTGGGCACATCCACCATCGGCTGCTGGACCTGGGCCTGTCGCATCGCCAGACGGTCGTCCTGATCTACGCCATCTGCGCTGCCCTCGGGGTGCTGTCGCTCGTCCTGTCCGGCGCCAACCAGGTCTACGCGTTCCTCGGGGTCCTGGTGGGGACCGGCGTCATCCTGCTGTTCCTGGCCTGGGGCGGCTTCAGGGAGTCCGGTCTCGAGGCCGAGTCCTACGATCCCGCCGACACGAGTGATGCGCCGCGCTGAGGTTGCTTCCCGTGTGCCGCGGCGCTCTGGCGTGGCCCCGCTCCGGCGGGGGTTGCCGGCGCGCCCGTGGCGGCTCGACGCAGGTCGCCGAGGACGCAGGTCGCCGGGCGAA
>JACDAV010000147.1 GCA_013695255.1 Chloroflexota bacterium | reverse complement strand
CGGATCCGCGAAGGGCTGTCGCGGCGCGCGGCGAAGCTCGACCTCGACGCGGACACGATCGACGCCTGGGTCGACGGCCGGCTCGCGGGGCTCCGGCACGCCGAGACGCTCGGCCTGCTCGCCGGCGAGGCGGACGTGGTGGTCGAAGCGGCACTCGAGGACCTCGGGCTCAAGCGCGAGATCTTCCGGGCGCTCGACGCGGCCGCGGCGCCCGCGACCATCCTCGCCACGAACACGAGCGCGCTGTCGGTCGCCGCGATCGCCGAGGTCGTCGATCGACCCGAGCGGGTGATCGGCCTTCACTTCTTCAACCCGGCGCCCGTGATGCGGCTGGTCGAGGTCGTCGCGGCGAGGCGAACGGATCCCGGGGTCGCGGACCGGGGGGCGTCGCTCGTGGCGAGCTGGGATCGCACCCCCGTCCGCTCGGCGGACGCCCCGGGGTTCATCGTCAACCGGGTCAACCGGCCGTTCACGATCGAGGCGCTGCGAATTCTGGAGGCGGGCGAGGCGTCGGTCGAGGCGATCGACGCGGCCCTGCGCGAGGACGGGTTTCCGATGGGCCCGTTCGCGCTGATGGACCTCGCCGGTATCGACGTCAACCTCGCGGCCGCCCGGGGCATCTGGAAAGGCCTGGGGCGGCCCGATCGGCTGGGGCCCTCCCCGATCCAGGAGCGGCTCGTGGCCGAGGGGCGGCTCGGGCGGAAGACGGGGCACGGCTTCTACCGGTACCTGGGGGGCCGCCCGGCCGGCGTCTCACCCGAGTTCGGCGGCCCCGGCGAGCGCGCCGCGGGCGCGAGCGACGCCGGCGGGACCGTCGCCGCGGGGACCCTCGCGGCCGAGGCGATCCGCGACCGGATCCTGCTATCGGTCGTGAACGAGGCGTGGCATGCGCTCGGCGAGCGCGTCGCGACCGCCCCCGACATCGACCTGGCGCTGCGTCTGGGGGCTGCGCACCCGATCGGACCGTTCGAGCGGACGGAGCGACTGGGTGGACCGGGGGTCGTCCTGGCGCGTCTCCAGGCGCTGGACCGGCCGGCCGCTCCCGCGCTCAGCGGCGAGCGGGCTTGACCGCGGCGACCTGATCGGACCCGGGCCCGCTCAGGGCTCGGCACGGCTTGGCGGGCCCACTGGCGGTCCCCTGTGCTCGCGCTCGCGCCTTCAACCGGGCCGTAGTCGTCGCAGGGTTATGTGCAGGGCATCGGCGGCCTCATCGGGCGAGCGAGAGGACATCACCACCGATTCATGCGTCCGGGTCGCATCGCGACGGGCGTGCGGCGGACAGGTTGGCGCCTTCGGTGCCCGGAACTCGCACGAATAGTTCTCGTGGAACTACGGTCCCAAGCAAGCACCCCGCGCCTCCCCCGCTCCGCGCCGCCCCCCGCGCCCCGCGGCCGGACCCCACCACCAGTTCCAGTCCGGATCGCGGTGCCCGGGACCCGGCCGCCACTCGCGCTACCATCGGCCGCGTGACCCGCGACCTCCATCGACCGCTCCGCGACGCCTGGATCGTGGAGGCTGTCCGCAGCCCGGTCGGCCGCTACGGTGGCGCGCTCGCAACGGTCCGGCCGGACGATCTCGCAGCCGCCGTCCTCCGAGCGCTCGTCGACCGGTCCGGGATCGACCCGGCGCTCATCGAGGACGTGATCCTCGGCTGCGCGAACCAGGCCGGCGAGGACAACCGCGACGTGGCCCGGATGGCCGTCCTGCTCGCCGGCTTGCCGGTGGAGATCGGCGGCCTCACCGTCAACCGGCTGTGCGGCAGCGGGCTGCAGGCGATCAACTCGGCGGCCCACGCCATCGCCGTCGGCGACGGCGATGTGTTCGTGGGCGGCGGCGTCGAATCGATGACCCGGGCGCCATACGTGATGCTGAAGCCCGAGACCGCATACGACCGCGGCAGCCGGGAGATGCTCGATACCACGCTGGGCTGGCGGTTCGTCAATCCCAGGCTCGGCGAGCGGCACCACCCGTACTCGATGGGGGAGACGGCCGAGAACGTGGCCGAGCGCTGGGAGGTCGGCCGCGACCTGCAGGACGCGTTCGCCCTGCGCTCGCAGCAGCTGGCCGCGGCGGCGATCGAGGAGGGCCGCTTCGCCGACCAGATCGTGCCCATCGAGGTCGCCCAACGCAAGGGCGAGCCGATCCTCGTCGACCGCGACGAGCAGCCAAGAGCCGACACGTCCCTTGAGGCGCTCGGGCGGCTCAAGCCGGCGTTCCGGGACGGCGGGACCGTCACCGCGGGCAACGCCAGCGGGATCAACGACGGCGCCTCGGCGGTGCTCCTGGTCGAGGCCTCCAGGGCCCGCGACCTCGGGCTGCGGCCGATGGCCCGCGTCGTGTCCACGGCGGTGGCCGGCGTCGACCCGGCGGTCATGGGGATCGGGCCCATTCCGGCATCCCGAAAGGCGCTCGCCCGGGCAGGCCTGGCCGTCGAGGACCTCGACCTCGTCGAGCTGAACGAGGCCTTCGCCAGCCAGTCGGTCGTGTGCATCCGGGAGCTCGGGCTGGATCCCGAGAAGGTCAACATCGACGGCGGCGCGATCGCGCTGGGGCACCCGCTCGGGAGCAGCGGCGGGCGGCTGATCACGATGCTCGTCCACCAGCTCAGGCGAACGGGCGGCCGGTACGGTCTGGCCACCATGTGCATCGGCGTGGGGCAGGGGATCGCCACGGTCGTCGAGCGGATCGACCCGTGAGGCGGCTCCGGCCGGCCGGCCGCCGATGACCCGAGCGCTCGTGCTCGGCGGGGGTGGCGTGACGGGGATCGCCTGGGAGATCGGCGTGCTGACCGGGCTTCGCGACGCTGGCATCGACGTCCACGGCTGGGAGCTCGTGGTCGGGACGTCGGCCGGGTCGATCGTCGGCGCGAAGGTCCTCGGCCACCCGGACCTCGACGGGCTGTTCGCGGCCCAGGCGCGGGCCTCGACCATGGACGACGACCTCCCGATCCAGACCCTGGGCGGGCGAGTGGCGGCCAACCTGCTGCGCCTCGGTCGCCGGCGGGGGCTGGGCTGGACGCCGCGGCTGTGGGTCGCCGCCTTCGCGATCGAGACGCTCGTCCGACGGCATGCCGGTCGCGGCCGGATCCGACGCCCCAACGCGCCGCCGCTCCGCGGCCTCCGGACGATCGCCCCGCCCGATCCGGCGCTGGCCCGGATCGGGACCTTCGGCCTGGCGGCCCGGACGGCGTCCGAGACCACGTTCCGCGAGGTGATCCGCGCCACCCTCGACCCGGTGACCGAGTGGCCCGAGGCGCTGGTCGTGACGGCGATCGACGTGCTGACCGGGGCAACGGTGGCGATCGACGCCCGCTCCGGCGTGCCGTTCGTCGACGGCATCGCGGCCAGCTGTTCCGTGCCGGGTCTGATGCCGGCCGTCACACTGGGCGGACGTCGCTACATGGACGGTGGCATGGCGTCCCAGACCCACGCCGACGTCGCGCGCGAGCACGACGACGTCCTGGTCATCGCGCCGATCGATCTCGGGCTGCTGCACGGTGAGACCGAGCGGCTGCGGGCGCAGGGCAGTCGGGTGACGACCGTCACGCCCGGCCCCGAGGCGACGTTGGCGATCGGTCGGAACATCGGACTGCTCGATCCCGCCCGCCGGGCCCGCTCGGCGGCTGCCGGGCGGGAGGACGGGCTCCGGGCCGCCGAGACCGTGGGCCGAACGGTGCCGCGGCCAGCCTCGCCTCGCCTCGCGGAGTCGGCGAGCTAGCAGCTGGCGGCGGTTTGCCGGGCCGGTCGATGATGCGGGGGCGCGTCCCGGCGCCCATCTGACGCGCCGTTCAGGTCCGCGCAAACCGTCTCGGTCTCCCGGATCGGGCTGGCAGCGCCGGCTGTCCGGGATCGTATGGCCGTGGACCAGGACCGCGATCGGCGGCGCGTCCCGCCGTTTCCGCTGTGCCGCATGTAGACCTTCGGACCGGGACGCGGCTGTACGACTCGGACCGCGCTTGCAGCGCGGACGACTATTCGAGGCACACGTGCTTGTCGTGCGCACAGCCGCGTCCTTGCCGCGGGACGAGGGACGTCGGAGAGCAGCGTCGTGGGATTCATGCGACCGACGGAGGCGACTGCTTCGGGGTCCTCCCGCGCTGCGAGCGCGTCAACTTCGGAGCCCTGTACTCCATCGTCTGCCGCGACATCGCCCCCCAAGTGGATCGAGCGCGGATCGATTCGGCGGTCGCAGGGCGGGCGGCCGCGGGGACGCTGTTCAGCCCGGGGCCAGTTGCCGAAGCATGCGACGGCTGGCCGGTGGGCACCGCCGACCCGGGACCAGCCGCACCGATCACCGGCGGTGTGCCGACGCTGATCATGCGCGGTTGGCTGGATCCATTCAGCGCGCCGATACGCGACGTGACCGCCGCGACAGCGTCGGTGGGAGGCGTCCACGTGCTCGAGGTTCCGAACCAGTCCTACAACGTCCTGGGCTATGTGGAGTGCCCGCGGAGCATCCGGAACGCCTGGATCGATGCACCGGCACGCCCACCAGCCGATGTCGCGTGCCTCGACGGGATTCCCGACATCGAGCTCGCGCCGTGACCGCCACGGCAAACGCCGGCCGCCGAGATCGAATGTCGATGTAACAAGTCAATGTCCCCGGCACTGTTGCGAGGTCGCTTGCCGGAATCCATTGACCTGCGTACGATTGGGTTGTGCCCGGTGGCCATGTCGCGCCGCCGGCACCGACTCCGCACCCCCACGCCTCCCGAGGAGGAGAGCCTCAGATGATCGAGTCCCAGCCGACGGTCCTCAGCCTGACGGACGCCGCGGCGACCAAGCTGCACGAGCTGACCAGGGAAGAGACCAACCCGGACGTCGGCCTGCGCGTCTACGTCTACAGCGGCGGCTGCTCGGGCTACCGCTACGGGATGATGCTCGAGGACGCGCCCACGCCGGATGACAAGATCCTCGAGACGAACGGCATGAAGGTCTATGTGGACGGCAACAGCGTCTCGCTGCTGCAGGGGTCGCAGATCGACTACGTCGACACACTCATGGGCGCCGGCTTCACGGTCAACAACCCGAACGCCGTGTCCGGCTGCGGCTGCGGCTCGAGCTTCCGCACCGCGGACGACGCGGG
>JACDAV010000116.1 GCA_013695255.1 Chloroflexota bacterium | reverse complement strand
TCCCTCCAGTGCATCCATCCGATCGATGGATCCGACACTAGGTGGGGCGGCGCCCCGGTTCATCCGGCGATCCCCTCAGATTCCGTGGCCCGCCACCGCTGGGCCAGCTCCGTGCGGTTCCGCGCGTCGAGCTTGGCGAGCAGGTTCGAGACGTGTCGCTCCACCGTCTTCGGCGACACGAACAGCTCGTCGGCGATCTCCGCGTTGCTCGATCCGGCAGCCACGAGACGGGCGACGTCGCGTTCGCGCTCGGTCAGTCCGGCCGCGGCATCGGTCGCCGCCTCGCGCCGCCACGTGCGGTGGCCGAGGCCGCGCAGGAGCTGATCCGCCACCTGGGCGATCGTGCCCGCGCCCATCCGGTCCGCGGCCGACCCGACCTCGCGCAGGATCCCGGCCGCCTCACCCGCGGCACCCGCGCGCAGCGCTCGAGCCAGGTCGATGAGCGCCCAGAGGCCCTCGACCTCGCCGCGGACGTGGCGGATCTCCTCGAGCGCACGGCGGAGATGCCCGATGGAGTCCGCAGGGTCGTCGACGAGCAGCGCCTCGGTCCAGGTCCGCATCGTCGCGGCGGCCGGCTCGGCCGGGTACGGAGGTCCCTCCGCCACCGCAACGTCGAGCAGCCGTCGGGCATCGTCCCGGCGGCCGGCGCGTGCGAGGACGTTGGCCGCGATGTACCGGGTGTCGCGCAGGCAGCGCGGACAGCGTGCCGCCTCGGCATCGGCGACCGCGGCCACGGCCAGCCGTTCGGCTCGCCGCGCGCCCCGCTCCACCTGGATGCAGGACAGCGCGAAGGCCGCGGCATGCCGGTGGGCGAGCCGGTAGTGCGGATTCGGCTGTGCCGCCGCGTCCGCCTCGAGCTCGGCCAGCGCCTCGCGCCACGGTCCGCGGATCACGCGGATGAGATGGAGGAGCGTGGCGGGCCGGGCGCGGAGCTTCGGGTAGTCGGTCGCGCGCGCGGCCAGCTCGGTCGCTTCCGCAGCGGTGGCCTCGGCGTCCGCCACCCGCCCGAGCTCGACGAGCGACAGCGCGAGGAAGTGGCCCGCTTCGATCATCTGGTCCGGGTGGACCGCGCGTCGGGCGAGCCGAAGGGCCTCGCTCGCGCGATCGGCGGCCGCCTGGTGCTCCCCCACCACGCGGAGGAGCAGGCGGTCGTAGATGAGCGCCTCGATGCGGGCGCGGTCGTCCATCTCATGGCTGAGCCGGACCATGTCGCCCGCCAGCGAGCGGAGCGGCAGCCAATCGCCCGCCTGCAGGCTGGCGTCGAACGCGATACGGAGCGCCGCCCACCGAGCCCGACGCACGGCCTCCCGCTCGGCCGGCGACCGGCCGGGCGGCAGCTCGCGAGCGCGTGCCACGACCTCCGTCGCGAGCTCGCGACCCTCGGGGAAGCGCGACTCGACCCACAGCCTGCTGGACGCGCGCAGGGCGCCGACCTCGACGGCCGTGACGGGATCCCAGTCGGACGCGTTCGGGCCTGCCACGAGCCGCTCGAGGTCGGCCGGGCGACGAAGCCGGAACGCCTCGCGAGCCGCGGCGAGCCTCGCCTCCGGGCGGCTGCCCGGGGGTCCGGACGCCGCAAGGTCCGACCACCGGTCGAAGGCCACGTCCGGGGCGCCGACCTCCGTCGCCAGCCGCGCAACCGCCAGCGTGAGCTGGGCCGCATCGGGCTCTGCGCCGTGCGCGTCGTCCGCGATCCGGGCGAGCTCGAGGATCGCCTCGCGATCCAGCCACCGACGACGAGGCGACGACGCGATCCGCAGCGCCAGCTTGACCGCGGGCAGCCCGGCCTCGATCCGGTGACGGAGCGCGGCGTGGAGGCGCTGGAGCTCCTCGCCGGCGCTCGCTTCCAGGCCGACCGCCAGCCGCTCGTGCTGCTCGCGTCGGGAGGCGGGCGGCAGCTGTCGCACGACCGCCTCGCGCACCAGGTCGTGTGCGGGACGGAGGCCCTCGATCCGCTCCACGGCGAGGCCGGCGCTCGTCAACTCGCGGACCGCGGCCTCGGCGCGTGCACTCCCCCATCGCAGGAGTCGCCCGGCGAACGCGGCGCCGATCGGCCGCCCGGCGACCGCCAGGAGCGAGAGCAGCGCCGCCCCGTCGGGCGACAGGCGTCGCAGCCTCTCGCCGAGGACATCGGCCGGGTCCGCCCGGCGGGATCGGGCCAGGGCCAGCAGCCACCAAGGGGAGCCACCGACCCGGCGCCACATCGCGGCTGCCTCGGTCGCCTGGACTCCGGGAACGGCCGCCTGCACCAGGGCGACCGAATCCCGCTCGTCGAGCGGCCCCAGCTCGTGCACCACGGCGCGGGCTCCGTCGGCATCCTCGAACAGGCGCTCGAGGGAGGCGAGGATCGGCGTGCTGTCGGCGCTCGGGCGGGTGCCCGCCAGCAGCCCGATGGCGCGGCGGCTGGCCACGGCACCCCGGACGAGGTAGTGGACGAGCGCAGCCGAGGGCGGGTCCAGCCACTGGAGGTCGTCGACGACGAGGAGCGTGGGGCCGGTCGCCGACAGGGCGGCGAAGACGCTCTCGGAGACGCGCATCGGGTCGGTCGGCGCAGTGTCGCGGCCGGCGGCCCGATCGTCCGGCGGGAGCAGGGCGAGCAGCCCGCGTGCGGCGCCGTACGGCACGGCCGCCTCCGGCTCGTAGCCGACCAGATCGAGCCGGCGGACGCGGGTGCCCGGGACCCCGTCGCGGAGCAGCCGGCTCTTGCCGACGCCCGGCTCGCCGACGAACGCGAGCGCGCCCGGCTCGCCCGCCTCGACGCGCGCGACGAGATCGCCGATCAGGCGGCGCTCGACCTCCCGGCCGGTGAACGCGCTGGCCATGGCGCCATCATCGCCTGCCGACGGCTCGGCCGGTAGCCCGGTCGGCGTGCAGTGGCGGATTTGACGCCGCACCGGAATGACCCCAAGCCGGGCAGCGCGGACGGCGACTGGGTCCAGCCGCGTGACCGCCTGGCGATCGCTATCCGCCGGGGAGGCGCCGCACGACCTCCCCATGGTCGCGCGGCTGGACTGTTCCCGGGTCTGCACGCTCGGCGCACCGAGGACCGGCCCGGACGCTCGAGTTAGCGACCGCTCACTGGTCATGGGGCGGGAATGCGCCCGACGTAGGCAGCGGGCACCTCGCGCGGCTCCTGATCAGCTCAGCGCAACACCCCGCGCAGCGCGGACTTGGCGGCGTGCATGCCGCACAGCCCGTGGACGCCGCCGCCCGGCGGGGTCGACGAGGAGCAGATGAACAGGGAAGGGTCGGGCGTCGAGTAGGGGTCCCAACGGATGGCCGGCCGGGTGAAGAACTGGGCCCAGTGCTGCATCCCGCCGTTGATGTCGCCGCCGATGTAGTTCTCGTTGTACCGCTCGAGGTCCGCGGGCCGGATCACGTGCCGGGCGACGATCCGGTCGCGGAAGCCGGGGGCGAACCGCTCGACCTGCCGCTCGATCGCCTCCGTCGCGTCGCCGGTCCAGCCGTTCGGAACGTGGCAGTAGGCCCACACCACGTGCCGGCCGGCCGGCGCCCGCGAGGGATCGAACTGCGTCGGCTGGGCGAGGAGGACGAAGGGCCGGTCCGCGACCCGCCCGGCATGGGTCGCGCGCTCGGACGCCTCGACGTCCTCGAGTGTGCCGGCGACGTGGACCGTGCCGGCAGCCCCGAGCAGCGGGTTGGTCCATGGAACCGGGCCGTCGAGCACCAGGTCCAGCTTGAAGGCGCCCGGCCCGTACCGGTAGCGGCGGAGCTGGGCCGCGTATGGGCCGCCCAGCCGGTCGCTGGCCAGCGCGAGCACCTGCCGCGGCGTCAGGTCGAGCAGCGCGGCGCGGTGTCGCGGCAGCTCGGCAAGCGACCGCACCGGTCGATCGGTCTCGATCTCTCCGCCGAGATCCCGCAGGTGAGCCGCCAGCGCCTCGATGATCCGCCCCGAGCCGCCACGTGGCATCGGCCAGCCCACCGCGTGGGCGCTGACCAGCAGCGCCAGCCCGAACCCGGCCGTCATCGGCGCCCCGAGGGGCAGGAACGAATGCGCCGAGCAGCCCGCCACGAGCGCCCGCGCCGCCGGCGACCGGAACCGCCGGGCGACCGTGGAACCCGGCAGCAGCGACACGAGCCCGAACCGGCCGAGCCGGACCGGGTGCCGCAGGCCGGCCATCGGGCGCAGCGGACCGAGCAGCTCGCGGGCGATCAGGTGCCAGTCGCCGGCCAGCGGCCGCATCCAGCGGCGATACAGCCGGGCGTCCCGCTCGTCGCCAAAGGAATCGGCCGTCGCGTCCACGTCGCGCACCACGAGCGCCGCGGAGCCATCGTCGAGCGGGTGGGCGATCTGGATCGGCGGCTCGATCCACTCGAGCCCGTGGTCGGCCAGCGGCAGGCGGCTGAAGAACGGCGACGAGCGGGCGAGCGGGTGGATGGCGCTGCAGACGTCGTGGAGG
>JACDAV010000102.1 GCA_013695255.1 Chloroflexota bacterium | reverse complement strand
GGTTGGCGCCGCCGCTCGGTGCGCTCCGGGCGCATGCAGCCGCCGCGCCTGCCCCATGATGGGAGGCATGAAGGACGTGCCGATGCTCACCCAGCTCAACATCGTTGTCAGCGACATGGCGAGGACGCTGGCCTTCTATCGACGTCTCGGATGGAGCATCGCGACCCCGACCCCCGACCACGCCGTCGCGCACCTGACGAACGGCCTGAGCGTGGAGTTCGATACCCGTGAGTTCGTCCCCGTGTGGGACAGTGGATACCAGGGCGGCAGCGGAGGAACCACGGTCATCGGCATCGGGGTCAGGAGCAGGGCGGCGGTGGATGCCTTGTACGCCGACCTGGTCGCCGCGGGCCATCACGGCCGGCAGCCGCCGTACGACGCGTTCTGGGGTTCGCGCTACGCGATCGTCGAGGACCCGGACGGCAATCCCGTGGGCCTGATGAGCCCCAGCGATGAGTCGGCTCGGTCGGCGCCGCCGAGCAAGCCACCGACCTCGTAGATCCAACCGATCCGGCAAGACGTCGAGCTTCGAGGTGAACGTCTTCGGAAGGCCCGTCGCACGTCTCGGCCCGTTGACGTCCCGCCCGCCGACACCGGCTCGATCGAGGAGGCAAGGTGACGCCGCCGGTGCACCCGGATACCTCCACCTTGCGGCCACCGGCGCACGAGCCCCAGAGAACGTCACTCCACGAACCTCTTCCACGGTCGCAGCCTGGCATCGAGCCGGGTGGCCGCCGTGGAGGTTGCGAAGGCTGTTGCACGCGCCAATGCGGGAAGTCCGGGCGCGCGCCGCCTCGCCAGGCGATGTTAGTCAGGAGGGAGTCACAAGCTAGTGCGAAACATCTACCTCGTCGTGCACCCGGAGGCAACGCACCACGTGCAGGGGGTGGTGGGTGGGTGGCACGACTCGCAACTCACCCCGGCCGGCGAGCGCGCCGCGGCCTCGATCGCCGAAGCGTTACGGGCCAGGATTCCCATGGACGCAGACGTGGAGTTGTTTTCGTCGGACCTGCAGCGTGCCCGGCACACGGCCAGCGTGGTGGGCGACGTGCTGCGCGTGAAACCGGTGCTTGATCGCCGATTGCGCGAGAAATCCTACGGCGACGCTGAGGGCCGGCCCCAGGAGTGGCTGGACCAGCGGTTCGTCCCGCCACCTGCTGTTGGGGATCGGATGGAGCACGACGAAGGTATACCGGGCGCTGAGACCAAGGCGGCGTTCGCGCAGCGCGTTTACTCGGTCATGGACGAAGTCCTGAAGAGCGGCCGTGAGTATCAGGTCATCGTGACGCACGGCTTCGCCGTCACATTCGCCTTGGCGTCGTGGATCAGAATGCCGATCAAGTCCGTCGGCTACGTCAACTTCCGGGCTGCCTCCGGAAGCATCACGGTGCTCCACGAGGACGACTACTTCCGCAACCGCCAGGTGGTCAGCCTTGGTGACACCAACCATCTAGCCAATGACTTCAAATCGGCGGATACGACCGGGGATCAAAGCCGACTGGCGAGATAGTCCCCGGGCGGTCGGCCGCGGCACCGATGAGTTGTCCCCGGACAGCCAGTCAGAGATGCATCGGCATTGACCGGCAAACCCGTGTGAGGAGACGAGATGACGACGATCGCCCCGTGCCTGTGGTTCGACGGCAACGCCGAGGACGCCGCGCAGCTCTACACCTCGCTCTTTCCGGACAGCCGCGTCGACAAGGTGCACCGGTCCCCGGCGGACAACCCGAGCACCCCCGAAGGCGCGGTCCTGACCGTCGAGTTCACGCTGGCCGGCCGGCCGTTCATCGGTCTCAACGGCGGACCGGAGTTTTCATTCACCGAAGCGGTCTCGTTCTCGATCGACTGCAAGGACCAGGGGGAGGTCGACCGCTACTGGGATGCGCTGATCGAGGGCGGCGGCGAACCGAGCCAGTGCGGCTGGTTGAAGGACCGCTTCGGCGTGTCGTGGCAGGTCATCCCGCGACAGCTCCCGGAGCTGTTGAACGCGCCCGATCGCGATGGTGCGCGGCGCGCGATGGAGGCGATGCTGCAGATGAGCAAGATCGACGTCGCGAAGCTGAAGGAGGCCTACGAGGGCGTCTCGGCCTGAGCCCGAGCTAACGGACGGGCACGATCCGCGACAGCGTGTCGGCGTCCCAGTCGAGCACCAGCAGCTCGCCGTCCGCATCGTGGCCGAAGCTCGACACCATGACCGTCTCGAGGTCCGCGGACCAGTCCTGCTGATCGGCGACCTTTCCGTCGGCGAGGCGGAAGCTGCGGATCCACCCGGTGCACCAGTCGGCGTAGAAGTAGTGGCCGGCGAGCTCCGGGATCGCGGCGCCGCGATACACCTCGCCACCGGTGACCGAGCAGCCCTTGTCCGTGTCGTCGTGGCGGATCTCGAGGACCGGCTCCGTGGCCTCGCTGACGAGGGGCACGTCGACGAAGGCGCCCAGGCCCTCACGGGCCGGCCAGCCGAAGTTGAGGCCGCCGTCCTCGAGCGGGACCACGTTGATCTCCTCGGCGGCCTCCTGGCCGACGTCGGCGATGTAGGCGAGGCCCGTGGGCTCGTCGATGCTGAAGCGCCACGGATTGCGCAGGCCGAACCACCACACCTCGGGGGCGCCCTCGACGCCCTCGGGGCCATCTTCGCCGGGAGCGAACGGGTTGCCGTCCGGGATGGCGTAGGGGTCGCCGCCGTCGACGTCCAGCCGCAGGATCGATGCCGGCAGGGTGGACGGATCCTGGGCGTTGACGCTGTAGCGGGCGGCGTCCCCCAGCGAGAGGTAGAGCAGCCCGTCCGGTCCGAAGAGCACGGTGCCGCCGTTGTGGCGCACGGCTTCCGGATCCTTGTCGATGATCAGCAGCTCCGTGCGCGTGTCCGGGTCGAGGACGTCCGGGTCGCCGGTGGTCTCGTACGAGGCCAGGACATTGTCGTTGCTGGCCATGGAGTGGTACACGAAGACGCGCGGATCGTCCGGGTAGTCCGGGTGGAAGGCGAAGCCAAGCAGGCCCTGCTCGATGCTCGACACGTTGACCTGATCGCTGATGTCGAGCACCGGCTCGTCGGCCACGCCGTCATCCTCCACCCGGCGGATGACGCCCGCCTGCTCGACCACGAACAGCGCGCCGTCACTCGGCCGCGCCTTGACGTCCAGGGGGTTCTCGAGTCCCTCCGCGACCAGCTGCAGCTCGAGGCCCTGGAGCGGCTCGGGCGTCGGCGAGGGTGAGGGCTCCGGCGAGGCCGTGGGGCTGGGGCTTGGCGAGCGGGTCGGCGAGGGCGCGAGGGTGGGCGACGGCGCGCGGGTGAGCGAGGGCCCGGTCCCGCCGCCGGTCGCAACGGGCTGGGACGACGGCGGAGCCGGGGGGGTCGTCTCGACTCGTTGACCAGAGCAGCCTGCGAGGAGAACGATCACTGCCAGGGCGGCCAGCACGCGTCGCGGGCGCTGAGGCACGGGATGCTGCTCGGCCGGGGGCATGGCAACCACGGTCCCACAACGACGGTCATCTCGCATCAACGCAATGCACTCAGTGTGCCGCGGCCGCGCGAGGCTTTGGCGGCGGCCCGAGCGGCAGTGGCGGCGTAGGTCTCCGCATGAACGGCGTGCCCGGCGACGTGAGCGGTGGCGGCTGCGTGACCGGCCGCCCGCGCGGCGGCCCGGGCGGCAGGGGAGGGAGTGTCGCGGGCGGCGGCATGTGCGGCGAAGGCGGCGGCGCGTACGTCGCTCGTCTCCATCTCACCGCGGACCCAGGCCCGCGCGGCTTCGATGGCCGTTCGGGGTCGGTCGTCCTTCGGAGACGCCTCCTCGAAATACGGGAGCACACGCTCGGCGACGTCGGCCGCCCGGAGGACCAGCGCCCGATGATCGTCCTTGCGGAGCGTCGTCGCTCCTGTCCTCGAGGTCATGGCAGCCGCGCGTCCGTCGCCTCGTCCGGAATGCCGCCGTAGTAACGGTCCAGCACCTGGCCGAACACCGGCTCGTGGGGCGCGGCCCGGCGGAACAGCGTCATGCAGGAGCGGAGCTTCTTCGCGTCGGTCGCGCCGAGAATGTCGTCCGCTGTCCGTCCGCTGATCCCCAGGACAGTTCCGGCGCACTCGCGCAGCCGCGCTCCCAGCACGGGGTGGGCGAGATACTCGCGTGCTTCGTCC
>JACDAV010000057.1 GCA_013695255.1 Chloroflexota bacterium | reverse complement strand
GGCAGGACGGAGCCGCCCGCGAGCCCGCCTGGGCCGCCCTCCGCGGGAGCGCTCTCGCGGCCCTCGCGCCCGGAGCCACCGCGCGTCTGGCGCCAACCGCCCGACGCACCCGGGCGGTATCCCGAGCGGAAGCCGCCCGTGCGATACGAGCTCTCACCACGCCAGCCGGGCTCAGTGCGCCAGCCGGCGCCGCTGCCGACGAGGCCGGCAAAGCGCTCCGTGCCGAGCTGCTCGCGGGGCGAGGGCCGCGGCCGGCCCTGGGACCGATGCACGCCCGCCTCGTCGCGCCAGCGCTGCTCGGGGGCCACCGGGTCGCCGCGGAGCAACGCGTCGACGGTATCCGCCACGTCGGCGTGGGCGAGCACGCGGTCGCGGTCCTGGATCTCGATGATCACATCGAACGTCGGCGGGGCCTTCCGCTCCAGCACGCTCTTCTGGGTTCGCCGCCGGCGCGCCTCCTCGTCGCCGAGGGTCACGCTCTGGATGCCACCGATCAGGTCCGACAGCGTGGGGTTGAGCATCAGGTTGTCGAGGTTGTTGCCGTGGGCCGTGCCGATCAGCTGCACGCCGCGCTCGGCGATCGTCCGGGCCGCCTGGGCCTCCAGCTCGGTCCCGATCTCGTCGATCACGATGACCTGGGGCATGTGGTTCTCGACCGCCTCGATCATCACCTCGTGCTGGAGCGAGGGGGTCCGGACCTGCATGCGGCGCGCCTTGCCGATGGCCGGGTGCGGGATGTCGCCGTCGCCGGCGATCTCGTTCGACGTATCGACGACGACCACCCGCTTGCCCAGGTCGTCGGCCAGCACGCGGGCGGCCTCGCGCAGCATGGTCGTCTTGCCGATGCCCGGCCGGCCCATGATCAGGATCGACTTTCCGGTCTCGAGGAAGTCGCCGATGATCTCGATCGTCCCGTAGACGGCACGACCGATGCGGCAGGTCAGCCCCACGATCTTGCCGTTGCGGTTGCGGATCGCCGAGATCCGGTGGAGCGTGCGCTCGATGCCCGCCCGGTTGTCGTCGCCGAAGGTGCCGATGTTGTCGACCACGTGCTGGATGTCCGCGTCGACGATCTCGCGCTCGAGGAGCGTCACCTCCGCGTCCGGAAAGCGCGCCTCCGGCCGGCGACCCAGGTCCAGGACGACCTCGATCACCTGCTCGCGGTCCGGCAGGGCGTGCACCGCGTCCACGATCTCCGGCGGCAGCGACTGCAGCAGCGCGTCGAGATCGTCGATCGACTCCCGGCGTTCGTCTGTGCTCAACACGTCCTCCACTAACGGACGCCCGCCGGCACCAGGGCCGGCTCGGCGACGCGGACGAGGGTTTCCTTCATCAGCAGCGTGACCGTGGCGATCGACGCGAAGCCCGCCTCCTCGAGCCGGCGATCGATCGGCGCCTCGTAGGTCCGGACCGGCGAGATGACCCCATGAACCTGACGATGGTCTGTCCCGCGTTGCGTTCGCGCGGCGATCACGCCGAGGCCGTATCGGACGAGCGGCGAGCAATCCGCGCCGGGACGCCCCAGCACCTTGAGGTAGTGCGGCTGATCCTCCTTCGCGACACCCACCTGGACGAACCCGTCGAGCTGGGTGCCGTCCCGGCCGCCGTCCCGCGCCTCCATGACGAAGCCCTCCACGTCGGCGAAGCGGAGGATTGGCGCCAGGCTGGACCTGGGGACACGCCACTGGCTGCCCTGCCGCTCCCAGTCGGGCAGCCGCAGCGCCTCGAGCCGCTGGACGGGCGGCGGCGTGGCGGCCGCGTAAAGCCGGGCCAGCGCCAGCGCGTCGAGCTGTGTCGCCGGCCTGATGCACGCGGCCGCCGCCTCCGCGTCCGTCATGGGCCCCGGCAGCCCCTGGCTGGCCGGGCGGAACAGGACCGCCTCGTCACCATAGCGGGCGAACCCTGCCTGCATGAACAGCTCGACGTTGCCGTCGGCGTCCGCGCAGGCGACGTGGAACCGGGCGGCGCCGCGCTTTGCGCCCTCGCGGAGCAGCTGCTGGACGAGGCGGAACCGGACGTCGCCGGCGGTCGCCGCGCCGACCGCGTCGAGCTCCACGATCGTCCACTCGTCGCGGGACGATTCGCGTTCGACCCGGATCAGGCCGGCCAGCCGGCGCTCGTCCTCGTAGACGAACATCAGGTCGTGGGGCCGGAAGGCGCCGAGGGGCAGCCGGAACAGGCTGAACACGCCGATCGGCGGGCCGCTGACCGGCAGGCCGAGCGAGCGGGTGTCCGCGCCGTCGCCCTGGCACAACCGCGAGAGCTCGCCGAGCGCCGAGAGGTCCGTGAACCGGGCCGCGCGGACCTTGCCGGTCGCGCGGCCGGATCGCGGCTCGGTCATCGCGGCGTCCTCGACCGGCGGGTGGGGTGCGGGCGGCGACCGGAGCCCTCGCCGGGATCCGCGTGCTCGGAGGCCATCGTGGCGACCAGCCGGTGGAAGCGCGTCTCGCCGGCGAGCTCCGGGTGGAACGCCGTCGCGACCACGTTGCGCTCGCGGACCGCCACGATCCGCCCGTCCTCGAGCCGAGCCAGGACGTCCACGTCGGGGCCGGCTCGCTCGACGACCGGGGCGCGGATGAACACGCCGTGCACCGGGCGATCGCCCAGGACGGGCACGCTGAGCTCGCCCTCGAAGGAGTCCAGCTGCCGCCCGAAGGCGTTGCGCCGCACCGTCACGTCGAGCAGCGGCAGGATCGGCTCCTCCTCGCCCGCGATCTCCCGTGCGAGCAGGATCATCCCGGCACACGTGCCGAACAGCGGCGCGCCGTGCTCCGCGAAATCGAGGATCGGGCCACGCAGCTCCCAGCGGTCGATCAGGCGGCGCATGGTGGTCGACTCGCCGCCGGGCAGGATCAGCGCGCTCACCTCGCCGAGGTCGGCCGGCAGGCGCACCGGCACACCCTCGACGCCGATCGCGTCCAGCGTCTGGAGATGCTCGCGGAAGGCCCCCTGCAGGGCGAGGACCCCGATCTTCATGGCGGCGTGCCTACCAGCCGCGGACGGCGAGCCGCTCCTGCTCGGGGATCGCTTCGAGCGTCAGGCCGCGCATCGGCGCCCCGAGCCCCTTCGACACGTCGGCCACGATCGCGTGGTTGTCGAAGTGCGTCGTCGCCTGGACGATCGCGTTTGCCATCCGGGCCGGATCCTCGCTCTTGAAGATCCCTGAGCCGACGAAGACCCCCTCGGCGCCGAGCTGCATGACCAGCGCGGCATCCGCCGGCGTCGAGATGCCGCCGGCCACGAAGTTGACGACCGGCAGCCTGCCATCGGCGGCCACCTGGCGGACCAGCTCGAGCGGCGCCTGCAGCTCCTTGGCAGCCACGAACAGCTCGTCCTCGCGCATCGACTGGAGCCGCCGCAGACCGGCGTTGACATCGCGCAGCTGGCGCACCGCCTCGACGATGTTGCCGGTGCCGGCCTCGCCCTTCGTGCGCATCATCGCGGCGCCTTCCGAGATCCTTCGGAGCGCCTCACCGAGGTTGCGGCAGCCGCACACGAACGGGACCTTGAAGGCGTGCTTGTCGATGTGGTTCGACTCGTCCGCCGGCGTCAGGACCTCCGACTCGTCGATGTAGTCGACGCCGATGGTCTCGAGGATCTGGGCCTCGACGAAATGGCCGATCCGGGCCTTGGCCATGACCGGGATCGTCACGGCGTTCATGATCGACTCGACCATCGCCGGATCGCTCATGCGGGCGACGCCGCCGGCGGCCCGGATGTCCGCGGGGACCCGCTCCAGCGCCATCACGGCAACGGCGCCGGCATCCTCCGCGATCCTGGCCTGGTCGGGGGTGACGACGTCCATGATGACGCCGCCCTTGAGCATCTGGGCGAGCCCCTTCTTCGTCGCCCAGGTGGACGTTTCGACGGTCATGTGCGGCTGGTACTCCGGGTTCGCACGCGGG
>JACDAV010000032.1 GCA_013695255.1 Chloroflexota bacterium | reverse complement strand
CTCGTGGTGTGCTGCGTCGACGACGCCGTGGCGGTCTACCGGGAAGCCCTCGCCGCCGGCGGATCGGTGCGGGGCCAGACCGCGTTCGCCGACCCGGGCGAGCTCGAGGCGCCGGAGGGTTAGCGGTCCGTCAGCGGCGAGCCCGGCGGGTGCTCTGTAGCGGGGCCGCGGTCCCGGCGGTGCACGGGGCCACTCGACCCGCCCAGCGGGTCACCTGGCGGAGGAACGCTCCAGACCAGCCTTCCGTCGCCCGATTCCGGCCGCTCCGCCGCCCTCTTACCCGCACCGCGGGTGGGTCGTCGCTGGAGGCATCAGCAGACCCGCCGGGCGGGTCGGAGTTCGCCGGCGGCATCAGCTGACCCGCCGGGCGGGTCGGGGAGGGATCGTCGGCGGCCGCCACGAAACGCCCACGAAACGCCTACGGGGCTGGCTCGACGTCGGACACGAGGGCGTCGAGACGCTCGAGCAGGGAGGTCGGGTCGGGACCGTGCCGGTCCGCCGCGATCGCGTGCTGGAGGGTGAACACCGGATCGCCGACCCGTCGGATGGCGAAGCCCGCCCGGATCGCGGCGTCGATCGTCGTCGTCGGCCCGATCCACCCTTCATCGCCGGTGGCGGCCCCCTCGACCACCCGGGCGCAGCGGAGCGACGCCGCTTCTCGACGAAGTCTGGCGCCGGGCGGCGGTACGTCCACACGGTCCCTCGCGCTGAGCGCCTGGAGCCGTCCACTGACCCAGGCCTCGGCATGGTCACCGGCCTCCACGCAGAGCTCGGGGCGCACGAGATCGGGCACCTGGTTGACGCCCGAGCCCACCGGCACGGCGAGACCGTACGGGATGAACCGGTAGGGCCGGCCCAGAACGAGCCTGCCCTCGAGGCCGGACGTCACCACCAGCTCGTCGATCACGACGTCCAGCCGGCCGTTCCAGCCGCCGCTCGACTGATCGGCGCGGATGATCGGGACGAGAACGAGATCCACGCCCAGGCGCTCGGCCAGCTGCCGTGCGAGACGGACGTCCCCGCCTGCCGGGTCCGCGGCTCCCGGAGGCGGCGCGATCGGCTCGAGCGCCTCGGGATCCACCCCAACCCGCAGGCTGCCGCGGTCGAGGATCGTGGAGAGCAGGTCGGGTGGTCGTGGCAGCCGGCTGCCCGCGGTCGCGGCGAGGGCGGCCAGGATGAGCAGCGCGACGACAAGGGTCAGCCACGAGATGCGAAGCGGCCGGACCGCCATCGGCGGCTCCGCGGCGCGGCGTTCGGCGCTCTCGGCGATGCGCGACGGGTCCACCCGCCGGACGGCCGTGTCCCCATAGGCGCGGATCGCCTGGCGGAGATGCCGCTCGAACTCAGCCATGTTCGAGCTCCCGACGAAGGCGGCGGACCAAGCGGAAGAGCTGGACCCGGACGGCGACCGCCGAGCGACCGGTCAGTCTCGCGATCTCGCCGGGGGACAGGTCCGAGCCGTACCGCAGCGCGACGAGCTCGCGCTCACCGGGTTGCAGCGTGGCGAGGGCGGCGGCGAGGTCGGCGCTGTCGATCACGTTCGCTGGATCCGATCGCCGTCCGGGCGCCGGCCGCTCCCCGATCCCGGAGAGGTCGATCTCGCGAAGGCGCGAGCGCCGCCGCACCAGCTGCCGAGCCTCGTTGCAGGCAACCGCGACGAGCCACGATCCGATCGCCCGCTCGTCGCGGACCGACCCGAGCTGCCGCCAGGCTCGGGACCAAGCGGCCTGGGCCGCATCGTTGGCCATGTCCGGATCGCCCGACACGACCATCGCCGCCCGAACCATCGCGTGATGGTGGGCACGGACGAGGTCCTCGAAGCCGACGGCGTCACCGGCCAGGGCCCGACGGTACGGCGTCGATTCAGGGATCCCCGCCCCCGGCATTGTCACGGAACGCGGCTGGCGGCGAACCATGGAGCGATCATCGGCCGCCGGGCGGCGGTCCGCCAGCCTGACGCGACCGGCCGCGGAGCCGGGGGATCGATCTGCCACCTCCGTCGGCGACCACCTGGCTCGAACCGGCATCGTGGAAGCTGAACGTGGGGGTGGATCGACGGCCGGGTGGGTCGTCAGCCGGCGAAGTGATGGCAGGCGCGGTAACCGAACGGCAGGATGTTCCACTCGTTCCGTGGACACGGCTGGCCGCGGTACAGGTCCTCGCGGACGAGAAGCTCGGTGCCGAGGAATGGAGCGCTCGCGGCGGAGAAATCGATTCCACCGAAGACGCGAAGCGTGATGGTCGGATTGCCCATCTTCGTGCCCGGCGGCTGGCAATGGACGACGTCGCCCGGGGGAACGAAACATGTCCAGCCGGCCGCCGTCAGCGTCGCCGGCCCGGACGCGGCGGACACTGCCGGTGCGCCGATCAACAGGAGCAGCCCGATCGCTGCCGCGACGATGCCTCGATTGCCCACGCCGTTCTCCTTCGTGTGAGGGGTCTTGCTCGGAGATGCCGGCCGGGCAGGCATCGTTACGGGGTGCCGTGGACGACTTCCCTCTCGATCGGACCGTGGTCCGGTGGTCAGGCACTGCGAGCAGGTGAATCGGGCGCACCTCACGGCCGCCGATCTGGCCGGTCGCGGACGTGGAGCCCGCCGGGTAGACGAACCCCTAGGACCGCGGCCGGTCCTGGAGGCGCGGCACCAGCTGCGTCAGCTCCGACGCCACGTCGACGGCTCGGCCGCCGAGCCGGTCGAGCAGCCGGAAGACCTCCTCGCGCTCCTCGTGGCACATCAGGACGACGACCCGCGAGGTCGCTGCCCGGGCGGTCGTCTCGCCGTTGCGCTTCAGCTCGGCCTCGAGCGCCTCCGTCTCGGTCTCGTAGACCGGGATCTCGGAGGTCGGGAAGCGAGCGGCGCGGACGCCCGCCAGCAGCTCCCCGATCATCGACTCGCGGCTTCGCCCCCGCAGGTACCTGAGCGTCTCCTTGATCGCGATGCGCTGCGCACGCTCAGCCGCGATCCGGGCCACGCCGCGCAGCGTGTCGTCCGGGCGGTCGCCCGCGGTCCCGATGATCATCGTGATCGGCGCGGTGCGCCCGGCGGCGCCGGCGGCGATGCCCTCGGCGACGTCCAGCACCGCCGTGACGCCGGCCTCGTTGTGCGCGAAGTCCACGATGACCACGTTCGATCCGACTCGGAAGATATTGAGCCGTCCGGGCGATCGCTCCGAGGACGGACGGAAATCGGTCAGCCCCGCGCGCACCTCCGCGATCGACGCGCCGACGCCCCGTGCGCCGCCCGCGGCGGCCAGGGCGTTGGCCACGTTGTGCCGCGCCAGGCCCCCGATCGCGATCGGCACGTCGGCGACCCGCACGATCGACCTCGCGCGGTCGCCGTCGGCCTCGACCAGCTCGCCGTCGCGCAGCAGATACGCCCGCCCACCGCGTGACAGGTGACGCCGCACGAGCGGAGACCCGCCGTCGGCCAGCGAGAAGAACGCGACCCGTGCCCGGACGCGACGGGCGGTCTGCGCGACGAACGGGTCATCGCCGTTCAGGACGACCCAGCCGTCCGGCTTCGTGATCCGGCAGATCGTGGCCTTGACCTCGGCCAGCTCCGGCAGGGTGTGGATGCCCTGCAGGTCCAGGTGGTCCGAGGACACGTTGGTGATCACGCTCGCGTCGTTCGACTCGTACCCGGCGCCCCGCAGGACGATCCCGCCACGCGCGGTCTCGAGCACGGCGACGTCGATGTCGTCCCGTTGCAGGATCTGCGCCGCACCGCCCGGGCCGGTCCAGTCGCCGGGCTCGACCATCCGCTCGTCGACGAGCACGCCGTCCGACGTGGTCGTTCCCACGTGCCGCCCGGCGTTCACGAGGATGTGGGTGATCAGGCGGGTGACGGTGCTCTTGCCGTTGGTGCCGCTGATCGACACGATCGGCATCCGCCGGTCCACGGTCCGGATCCACGCCGGTGGGGTCGCCTTCGCGGCGCTGATCCGCTCGGACCAGCGGCTGACCAGCCGCTGCTGGGCGCCCGTGAGCCGGGCGCGGCGCGTGGGCGAGACGTTGCGCTCGGCGAGGGTGAGCGCCGCCTGGGCGATCGCCTGCGCTCGCTCCCCGCCGCGCCACGGGTAGCTCACGATCCAGTGACCCGGGTCCGACGAGCGATGGACGGCGACGCCGCTCGTGCCCTCGCCGTGGTCGGCGCGGAGGCGGCGCAGCCAGGCCACGACGCCCGCCACCTGGTCCGGCCAGGTCCTGGCCGGGACGGCGGCACCGAGGCGGACCAGCGCGTGGCGCGGTGGGATCCGCTGTCCGTACCAGCTCCGCCGCCGGCCGAGGGCGACCTCGATCTTGACCGCCGGCTCGAGCCGGTAGACGTTCGGACCATCGAGCAGGCGGATCTCGATCAGGCGCACGATCCGGCGAGGATAGCAGCGGCCCGATCGCTAGACTGCCCGCCATGCCCCATCCCTCGGCACCCGGCGCCGGCCCGACCGACGATGAGCTCGCGCGTCTCCGTGCCCACGTCGACGAGGCGCTGCCGGCCTTCCTCCGCGATCTCGAGCAGCTCGTCAACATCGACTGCGGCAGCTACACGAAGGCGGGCGTCGACGAGGTGGGCCGCTGGGTCGCGGACCGGATGCGGACGCTTGGCGCCGAGGTCGAGGTCCGGGCCCACGACACGCTGGGTGACACGGTCGTCGGAACGTGGACCGGCAACGGGGCGAGCGGCGCCCCGGACGGACCAACCGTCCTGTTGATCGGGCACATGGACACGGTCTTCGATGCCGGAACTGCCGCGGAGCGGCCGTTCGGGATCGAGGACGGCATCGCCCGGGGACCCGGCGTGACCGACATGAAGGCGGGTCTCCTCGCCGGGCTCCATGCGATCGGTGCCCTGCGCGAGGTGCTCGGCGGGCTGCCGGTCGGCCGCCTGGTCTACGTGGCCAACCCGGACGAGGAGATCGGATCGCCCACCTCCAGTCCGCACATCCGCGCCGTCGCCGCCGGCGCCGACACCTGCCTCGTCCTCGAGTGCGCCCGCGCCAACGGCGACATCGTCTCCTCGCGCAAGGGCATCCTCGACGCCCGGATCCGGGTGACCGGCCGGGCGGCGCACGCGGGCGTCGAGCCGGAGAAGGGCCGCAGCGCGATCCTCGCCGCGGCCGATCTGACCATGCGGCTCCACGCGCTCAACGGCCGGTGGCCGGGCGTGACGGTCAACGTCGGCCTCATCCGCGGCGGCACACGTCCGAACGTCGTCCCCGAGCGGTGCGAGTTCGAGGTCGACGTGCGGGCCACGGCCCGAGCGGATCTCGAGGCTGCCGAGGCGGAGATCGGCCGGCTGATCGAGTCCCTGTCCGTCCCGGACACGACGGCGACATCCGAGACGATGGCCCGCTGGTGGCCGATGGAGAAGCTCGAGGCGTCCGGCCGGCTCGTCGAGCACGTCCGGGCGCTCGCCGAACGGCTCGGCTTCGCGGTCGACGACGCCGCCACGGGCGGCGCTTCCGACGCGAACACGACCGCCGGCATGGGCGTGCCGACGATCGACGGGCTCGGGCCGATCGGCGGCAACGACCACTCGCCGGCCGAGTATCTGGAGGTCGATTCGATCGCCCCGCGAACGGCGCTGCTCGCGGCACTGCTCGTCGCCATCGGTCGGGACGGCCGGCTCGCGGATCGAGGGCCCGCCACGTGACGGAGCGCGTCCGGATCTCTTCCGGCGGCCTGTGGGAAGCCGCCATCGGCTACAGCCGCGCGCTCGTGCTGCGCGACACGTGCTGGCTGGCCGGCACGACGGACGCGGGCCCGGACGGGCGGTCGCGCCATCCCGGGGACGCGGCCGCACAGGCTCGGGCGGCGTGGGAGATCGCGCGGGCCGCCCTGGAGGAAGCCGGCTTCGGGCTGGAGGACATCGTGCGGACCCGGACGTACGTGACCCGGATCGAGGACGCGCCGGCGGTGGCGGCGGTCCACGGCGAGGTGTTCGGTGAGATCCGCCCGGCCGCGACCCTGGTCCAGGTCGCCGGCCTGATGGAGCCGACCCTGCTCGTCGAGATCGAGGCGGAGGCCCGCCGCGGCTAGGCCATGCCGGAGGCTCGCGCCGCGACCGCGAGGCCAACCGCGGCCACGATCCCCAGCAGCAGGTTCCTGCGCCAGATGACCATCGCGATGCAGGCCAGGACCGCCAGCCCCGCGATGCCGACCTGGAAGGAGGGCACGCGACGGCCGTCCGGCGACGTCTCCAGGAGCACGACGGTATTGACGGCGGCGATCGCCGCGAGCACGGCCGGGCCCACCAGGCGAAGGTAGACGAGGGCCGGATCGGGCAGCCGGCCGAACCGCGACACGAGCAGCGGGATCGCCCGGGACGGGTAGGTCGCGAGCGCCATGAGCAGCGCCAGCGGGACGAGATCGGTCACGACGAGGGCCTCGTCGGGTCGTCGATCAACCGCTCCGGCGCGTTCGGATGCACGCCGAGCGGCAGCGGGTCCGCCGGGTAGCGCTCGCGCATCGGCGCGCCGGGCATGGCCATCGCCACGAGCGGCCCGCCGAGCCCGCCGGCGATGATTCCGACGGCCGGGTCCCACGCGAGCGACACCCCGACGCCGACGATCGCGCCGACGATGGCCGCCACCGCCTCGCGCCGGCCAGCCACCAGGGCGACGGCCAGGCCGCCCATCGCGGCCGGGAAGACGACGTCAAGGCCGAACCGCGACGGGTCCGGGATCGCCCCGCCGATGAGCACCCCGCCGAGCGTCGCCAGGTTCCACGGGATGAACGTCGTGACGATGGCCGGGAACCAGTAGCCCCACCGATCGCGCCGTCCGAGCCGGCGGAGGTGCGTGATCGACAGGGCGAACGACTCGTCCGTGAGGAAATGGGCCATCGCGGCCCGCTCCGCTCGCGGCCGGTCCACGAACCATGGCGCGAGCGCCGCCGAGTAGAGTAGGTGCCGGGCGTTCAGGAAGGCGGTCAGGAGGACGATCCCGGGCCACGAGAATCCGCCGGCCACGTACCCCACGGCGGCGAACTGCGCCGCGCCGGCGAACACCAGCACGCTCATCGCGATCGCCTCGAGCGGCGAGAAGCCCGCGGTCCGCGCGGAGAGGCCGTAGACGAAGCCGAAGCCGGCCGCGGTCGCGAGAATGCCGAGCCCGTCGACCACCAGGCGCCGGCGCGCGGTGGCAAGGTCGATCGCCGGGTCTGCGTCGGCCACGGCGCCGCCGGTCAGCGCAGGAAGGTCTTGGCGCAGGACCCGTCGCAGACGACGTAGACGGCGTGCTTCTCGAGCGAGTAGCCGGCCGCGTGGAGGAGGCCGGGGCAGCCCTTCGTCGGGCACTTCCAGACCCACCAGCGATCGTTGTGGTCGAGCGGCGTCGCCTCGCCGGCGAGCTTGCCCGCCAGGTCCTCCTGTGCACCGAGGAGGCGGTCGATCGCCGCCGCCCGCTCAGCTTCGGTCTCGCTCGTGTACGGGTAGTTCTGACCGACGTTCGACGTCACGGGACCCCCTCCACGCTGACCGGGCAGCAGGACCGGTGGCGGCCTCGTGTGAGCGCAGCCTGCCACCGGCCCGCCGAGTATATCCAGCCCGCAGGAGCGAGGGCGGATCGGGTTCAGCGGACGGCCGGCAGCCCCATGCTGCGCGGGTCCGTCGCGGCCACGAGCGAACCGTCCGGATCGGCCGGGCCGCCGGCCACGAGCTCGATGGCATGGCAATGGCCGAGACCGCTGTCCCAGGCGCCCACCTCGGTGACGGGATGTCCGAGCCGTTTCAGCTCATCGACCACGCCCGGCGCGAAGCGCGGCTCGATGCGGACCTCGACCGGCGGCGCAAAGTGCTCGGCCGGCTCGACGAACCAGCGCGGCGCCGAGACAGCGGAGCGCACGTCGCGGCGCGCGTCGACGAGCCCGGAGACCACCTGGGCGTGGATCTGCGGCTGGGCGTCTCCGCCCATCGAGCCCGCCACCACCCACGGGCCCGGCTGGCCGTCGCGAAACAGCATCCCGGGCAGCAGCGTGTGCAGGGTGCGCTTGCGCGGGGCGAGGACGTTGGGGTGGTCCTGATCGAGGCTGAAGTAGGAGCCCCGGTTCTGGTAATGGACGCCGGTGACGGGATCGGCGACGCCCGACCCGAAGCCGCTGTAGTTGGACTCGATCAGGCTGACGGCGTTGCCCAGGGCATCGACCGTCGCGAGATAGATGGTCCCGCCGCCGCGCGGCACCCGCGCCGCCGGGGCAGGGGAGGCTCGATCGGGCTCGACCCGCCGGGCGAGATCGACCGCGTAGCTTTTGTCCAGGAGGCGGTCGAGCGGGATGTCGTGCCACTCCGGGTCCGTCAGGTGGGCGTCACGGTCGGCCATCGCGAGCTTCGAGGTCTCGATGCCGAGGTGGACCCAGCGCGCGTCCGGCTCACCGGCCGGCGGCTCGAACTGTTCGAGAAGGTTCAGCAGCTGCAGGGCCACGACACCCGAGCTGTTCGGCCGGTGGGTCGTCACGCGGACCCCCCGGTAGCTGGTCTCGATCGGCTCGGTCCAGGTGGAGGTGTGGTCCGCGAAGTCAGCGCTCGTGAGGGCGGATCCGGCGGCCGCCAGGGCGCGCGCCTGGTGGTCGGCGATCTCGCCCTCGTAGAAGCTACCGAAGCCGTCCGTCGCAAGACGCTCGAGCGTGGCCGCGAGCGCCGGCAGGCGCACCGCCTCGCCCGGGCGCCAGGCGCGGCCATGCGGCCTGAAGTGGCCGAGGAAGCCCGCCTCCGCCACGCCGGCCATGGCTTCCACGGAGGCGATGAATCCGTCCCAGGCAGGGAACCCGCCGCGAGCGAGCGCGATCGCGGGCGCAAGGACGCCGTCCCGGCCCAGCCGCCCGAACCGGGCATGCGCGTCGCCCCACGAGCGCACGGCGCCCGGGACGGTGATCGAGAGCGCGCCGCGATACGGGATGGCCGTGAGGCCGCGAGCACGCAGCGCGGCCGGGTCGGCGGCCGCCGCCGATCGGCCAGAGCCGTTCAGCCCGACCTGCGCTCCCGTTGCCGCGTCCCAGATGAGCCAGAACGCGTCGCCGCCCACGCCGCAGCCGTTGGACATGACCACGGCGAGCGCCGCATTGGTCGCGATCGCGGCATCGACGGCGCTGCCGCCGGCCGCCAGGACCTCGAGCCCGGCCGCCGTCGCGAGGTGATGCGGGGCGACGACCGCTCCCCGTCGACCGCGGGCGAGCGGCACCGGCACGAGGGGGGAGGCGGTCATGGATGGGGATTGTAGCCAGCGACCCGGCCCACGAAGGCGGAGACGGCCCGGGCGAGTGCCAGCCGGCAACGCGTGGGCCGGCAAACAGCGGGCCCTCGGAGCCGCCCCGTCCCGCGGACCCCGGTCGCGCCGCTACCCTAGCCGGCGTGAGCCGCTCGATGCTCGCCGTCCTCCTCGGCACCTTCACCCTGCGCTTCAGCACGGGCCTGACGGGCGGGCTCCTGGTCTTCTACCTGCGGGACCTGGACGTCAGCGAGTTCACTCTGGCCATCTTCGGGGCCACGTTCTTCGCCGCCGAGCTGCTGCTGTCCGCACCCTTCGGGCTGCTCTCGGACCGGTGGGGCCACCACCGGGTGATGCAGATCGGGCCGGTCTTCGGTGCGGTCGCGGTCGTCATGACGTGGGCGACGACGGACCTCCTGCTGATCGGCGGCACGCGCTGGCTCGAGGGCGCGTCCACCGCCGCGTCCGTGCCGTCGATCCTCGGCTTCATCGCCATGGTCACGGCCGGCGACGAGCTGCTCCGGGGCCGCGCGTCGGCGCGGTTCGAGGGCGCGACCCTGGCGGGGCTGGGCGTGGGCATCACGGCCGCGGGGCTGCTCTACGACGGGATCCCGGGCGTCGCGCCGGGCCTGGGGCGGACGGCCTTCCTACTGAACGCCGTGATCTACGGCGCCTCGTTCCTGATCTACCGGTACGGGGTGCGACCGGCGCGCGCGGAGGCGCGCTCGCTGGACGCGCCACATTTCGGCTGGCGGCGCTACGTCGAGCTGCTGACCGCCTCGAGCGTCTGGCTCCTCGCGCCGACGTGGATCGCCATCAACGCGGCGCTTGGCCTGTGGACGAGCCAGTCCATCTTCCAGCTGATCCGGAAGCCGGACGAGCGCTTCGCGGACCAGCTGCTGATGGGCGGTTTCGTGGGGGCGCAGATCGCGCTGGGGCTCGGCGTCGCGCTGATCGTCTTCT
>JACDAV010000006.1 GCA_013695255.1 Chloroflexota bacterium | reverse complement strand
CGGCGAGCAGCTCGGAGGCACGCCCGACTTCGAGCTGATGGGCGTGCCGAATGTCCCGGACCGAGCCCGCGCCGAGCTCGGCGACGAGCGGTACGAGGCCGCCGCGGCACGTGGGCGAGCGATGCCGATGGACGACGTGATCAACCTGGCCCGCGGCGACACCGCCGTCAGCCGCGGGTGAGACCTGGCCGGGCGCGGCGCCGCGGCGTGGGGGGCCCCGCAGGTGCCCGGTTCGACCTTGGCGGGGCTGGTCCCGGCTTGTAGGCTGAAGACGGGCCGGAGCGGCCGCGAGGGCGAGCCGCGCGGGATCGAGCACAGCTCGGACCTCGGCGCGATGGTTGCCGAGCCTGCCGGACGCAGCGATGGAGGGTGCAGATGACCGGTCTGATCGGATGGATCATCCTCGGGCTGATCGCGGGCGCGATCGCCCAGTTCCTGGTCGGCGGCGGCTTCGGCCTGCTCGCCACAATCGTGCTCGGGATCATCGGTGCCGTGGTCGGCGGGTATATCGCCTCCGCGCTCGGGATGGGCGATGTCAGCGGTCTCAACCTCGGCAGCATCGTGATCGCAACGATCGGCGCGATCATCGTGATCCTGATCGCCCGGATGCTCAGCGGGCGCCGCGCCGCGGTCTGACCGCCGCCTGCGGTCGCCGAAAGGCTCGTCGAAGCGCGAAGGCCCCGGCGGGACGACGAAGCCGTGGCCGCCAAAGCTCCGGCGTGATCGGTGGGAGCTCGGCGGCCTGGCGCGATGAAATCTGACCCATCCGTTCGCGGGGATCGTGAATGGAAGACGGACTGCCGTCAGGGGCAGTAGTAGGGGGCCAGGTCGACGCCGAGAGACTCGACGTGCCCGCGGATCGTGATCTCGTCGCCGAACACAACCCGGCCGGCATCCAGGAGCAGGAGGCGGCGGCCGTCCTGCGCGAAGAGCTGCGTCGGCCTGCCGACAGCGGTCTGCGTTCCGTCAGGCGCGAAGAAGCTGGTTCCGGCGCCCCTCTCGATCGGGATCCGCGGATCGTCGGGGATGAACTCCCGGTTCACATGGAGGATCGCGGAGCCATCCGCGAACTCCTTCAGGGTCCAGCGTTCGGTCACGGTCGTGAATGTCTCGACACCGCAAAGCTCGAGGATGAAGTCGTCGAAGAACCTGTCGGTATACGAGTCGCTGGTCCGCACCGGGCCGGCTGCTTGAACGGCGCCCGCGCTGATCGCACCCAGGGCGAGGGCGACGGCAACGGCCAGGGTGAGTGCTCGGCGGTTCATGGCTCTACCTCCGTTCGGATGTGGGTGCGTCCACGCTAGGTGCACCCCACCCGACGAACCAGCGGGCTCGCCCCGCCCGGGGAGCCCGGGCTACCTCGGGTGCCCAGCCGTGATCCGTGTGCCAGCATGGACCGCATGAGCCGTCGCGCAGGTCTTGCGCTCGCTGCCGGCGTGGTCGCCTTCGCCACGGTCACGACCTCCGTGGGCAGCGCGAGCGGCGCGCCGCCTCAGTTCCTCATCGCCGACCTCGTGACGGGGCTCACGTTCGTCGTCGCCGGGCTCGCGGCCGTGTGGCTGCGACCGGGTTCGCCGGCCGGCCCGATGCTCCTGGTGAGCGGAGCCCTCTGGTACGTCGGCAGCTACGCGCCGAGCGGCCAGCCGGTCGTCACCCATCTCGGCTTCGCCTTCGAGGCCTACTACGACCTGGTCCTGGCGGCCTTGCTGCTCGTGATGTCGTCACCCGCCCAGCGGCTCCAGCCGCGACCGCTCATCGCGGCACTTGCGACGGCGATGGCCGTGCGGTCGCTGGGCCGGCTTCTGTTGCAGGATCCCGTCCGCCTGTTCGGCTGCGCCGAATGCCCGCCCAACCCATTCGCGCTGTGGCCCGATCTGGCCGCGTTCGAAGGGGTCGAGATCGCGTCCAACCTGGCGATCGCCGGGCTGGCCGCGCTCGTGGGGCTGGTTGCGCTCCGCCGGCTCCTGCGCTCCGGTCCCGTCTGGCGGCGCGTCCGATGGCCGATCCTCCTTGCCGGTGGGCTGGCGATGACCGCCACTGCCTACAACGCGTTCGAATACGCCCGCAGCACCGCCACCGGCGAGCTGCTCGTGGAGCTGGCAGAGCCGTGGGCCGAGATCTTCTCCTGGCTGGTGTTCGGGGCGCGGACCCTCGTGCCGCTCGGCTTCCTGGTGGCGACTCTCCGGGTTCGAGGCATCCCGGGTCCGCTCGGTCCGTTCGCGGCCGGCCTGGAGCGGCCGGGCGGTGCGGGCGTACTGGGCGATGTGCTCCGGGCCGCGCTCGGCGACCCGTCGCTCCACGTGCTGCGACCGGCCGAAGCTGGAACGTGGACGTCCGAGGACGGTGCACCAGCGGCGCTCCCGGGCCCGGGCCCGGTCCTGGGTCGGGCGGTGACGCTCGTCGGACCGGAGGACCGGCCGTTGGCGGCCATCGTCCACGACTCCGCGCTGCTGGAGCAGGCCGAGCTGCTCGAGGCGGTCGTCCGCGTCCTCCGTCTCGCCCTCGAGAACGAGCGCCTCGAATCCGAGCTGCGCGAGCAGCTCCAGGCGGTCACGGAATCACGGCAGCGGATCGTCACGGCGACCGAGGAGGAGCGGCGGCGCCTGGAACGCGACCTGCACGATGGCGCCCAGCAACGGCTGATCGGCGTGACGCTCGCGCTCCAGCAGGCGCGTGCCACGGCCGACGCGGAGGCGGTCCCCGAGGCGCTGCGCGAGCAGCTCGATGCCGCGGCCGGGGAGACCACCGCGGCGATCCGGGAGCTGCGGGAGCTTGCGCGCGGGATCCACCCGGCGATCCTCGAGGACGAGGGGTTGGGCGCCGCCGTGGCCGCGCTGGCGCGTCGCGCGGGCATCCCGGTGGACGTCCGCCTGGCCCTCGACGGGCGGCTGCCCCGGCTGGTCGAATCGACCGCCTACTTCACGATCGCGGAGGCGCTCACGAACACGCAGCGGCACGCCGCGGCGAGCCGCGCGACGGTCCGCATCGCGCATGCCGGTGGGACGCTCGAGATCGAGGTGAGCGACGACGGCCAGGGCGGTGCCGAACCCGAGCGCGGCTCCGGTCTCCGAGGGCTGGCAGATCGCCTGATGGCGATCGGCGGCCGGCTCGAGGTGGAGAGCGGGGCCGGTCGCGGCACCCGCGTCCGAGCGACGATCCCGGCGCCATGACCCAGCTGCGGGCGATCGTTGCCGACGACTCGGTCGTGATCCGCCAGGGCGTGGCCCGGATCCTCGCGGAAGGTGGCTTCCGGGTGACCGCCGAGGCGCGCGACGCGACCGAGCTCCTCGACGCCGTCGCGGCCGAACCGCCGAACCTCGCCGTCGTAGACATCCGGATGCCGCCCGGCGGCAACGCCGGGCTGGCCGCCGCCCTCACGATCCGGGAGCGCTTCGCGACGGTTGGAGTTCTCGTCCTCTCGCAGTTCCTCGAGCCCGAGTACGCGCTGCGGCTGCTCGGGGCCGGCGTGGATCGGGTGGGCTACCTGCTGAAGGACCGACTCGGCGAGGCGGCGGAGCTCCTGGACGCGGCCCACCGGGTCGCGGCGGGCGGCTCGGCGGTCGACCCGGCCGTCATCGCGGAGCTGGTCAAGGCTCGGCGCCGGGACGATCGGCTGACCCGCCTGACGGATCGGGAGCGCGAGGCGCTCGGGTTGATCGCGGAGGGACGCTCGAATCGGGCGATCGCCGAACGACTGGGGATCACGACGAAGACGCTCGAGGGGATGAGCGGCACGATCTTCGGCAAGCTCGGGCTCGAGGACGACCCGGACGTCAACCGCCGGGTGCTGGCCGTGTTGCTCTACCTGGACGGAGCCGGCGGGTAGGCAAGTGTCGCGCGAGGACGCAGTCCT
>JACDAV010000005.1 GCA_013695255.1 Chloroflexota bacterium | reverse complement strand
GAGGCGCTTCACCAGGGGATCGGGCGGCTCACCGGCATCCCCCTTGGGACGGTCAGCATCCTGCTCGGGATCCCGATCCTGGCGATGTGGTGGCCGCTGGGCGAGCGGCCGGGGGTCGGGACGCTGCTCAACGTCGTGCTGATCGGCAGCTCGACGAATGTCGGCCTCGCCCTGCTGCCGCCGGTCAGCGGAACGGCGGGCCAGGTCGCGGTGATGCTGCTCGGCGTGGCCACGATCGCGGTCGGCTCCGGGCTGTATCTCGCGGCGGACCTCGGTGCGGGGCCCCGCGACGGGCTGATGACGGGGATCCACCGCCGGTTCGGCTGGTCCATCCGGCGCGCACGCACGCTGGTCGAGCTGTCCGTCCTGCTGGGCGGCTACCTCCTGGGCGGCACGATCGGGCTTGGCACCGTCGTGTTCGCGCTGGGCATCGGTCCGCTCGTCCAGCTCGCCCTGGGCGTGTTCGACCGGGAGGGCCGCGTCGGGCGGGGGCGACGGGTGGCGCTCGAGACGCCGGGCACCGTCGGGGAATGAGGAGCTGGGCGTCAGGGCGACGTGTGGGCGAGTTGACTGACGGATCAGGCGTCGCGCCGGCGCCGGATGGCGATGAGCGCCACGACGCCGAAGAGCACGACGGCACCGAGGAGCGTCAGCCCGGCCGCCGCCACGACCATGAGCTCTCCCCCGATGAATGGAGCGACGGTGGCACCTGGCTCTGGCCGGGGGCCGACGGGCTGCCGCGCGTTGTCGGGTCGCAACGGCTCCAGGCCCACGTGCCACTCGGTCGTCCCGGAGCAGCTCGAGTCCGTGAGTTGGCCGCCGACCGGCGCGACGAGGAACAGGTACCGCGTCCGGCGGTACGTGCGGTCGATCGAGGAGCCCATGTTGCCGCCCGGGCCGCCGCGGACCTCGACCGTTGCCGGCAGGTCCGGACCCCGCCAGACCTCCTCGACCGCGACGGTCGCCCAGCGGTCCCCGTTGGTCAGGAGCACGACGGTGCCGACGAAGGCGACGTCTGCCATCGCGACGGCGTCGCGCGGCTCGGGGATCGTGCGGCAGGAGGCGCCGACGGGCGGGGCGGTACCGGCGATCACGAGGGCCGCGAACAGCAGGCGGACGATAAGCGCACGCATCCTGCCGGGAAGACGAACGGGACTCGACGATCGTTCCACGAGACCTCGGGAGGGCCCGCGACTACGTCAGCGGTGCCCCGAAGACGACCGCGTCGACGGCGACGGCGAGGAAGAGCAGCGACAGGTAGCTGATCGAGTATCGGTAGAGGCGGATGGCCTGCGCGGTCGACGCCTCCGGCGAGCTCCCCTGCCGCCACAGGATCCACGCCTGCCGCAGGAAGATCGCGCCGAGCACGACCGCCGCCCCGAGGTAGACCCAGCCCATCCGACCCACCGCCCACAGGACGAGCGAGATGGCGACCATCAGCACGGAGTAGAGGCCGATCTGCCGGCTCGTCTCGGCGATCCCGCGAACCACCGGCAGCATCGGCACGCCGGCCGCCTCGTAGTCGCGCCGGATGCGCAGCGACAACGCCCAGAAGTGCGGCGGCGTCCAGTAGAAGACGAGCGCGAAGAGGATCAGCGCCGGCACCTCGACGCCGCCCGTCACGGCCGCCCAGCCGATCACGGGCGGCAGCGCGCCGGCGGCGCCGCCGATCACAATGTTCTGGGGCGTCGTCCGCTTCAGCATCATCGTGTAGACGACGACGTAGAAGGCGATCGCCAGCAGCGCCAGGAACGCCGACAGCAGGTTCACGAACCAGGCGAGGACCGCGAATGCGATCACGCCCAGCACGATCCCGAACACGACGGCCCGCTCGGGCTCCACCTCGTGCGCGGGCAGCGGGCGGCGCCGGGTGCGTGCCATCAGCAGGTCGATGTCGCGGTCGAGATAGCAGTTGATCGCGTTTGCGCTGCCCGCGGCGAGGCTGCCGCCGAGCAACGTCCAGAAGATCAGCCCCAGCGACGGGATGCCGCGCTGCGCCAGGACCATCGCCGGCACCGTCGTCACGAGCAGGAGCTCGATGATCCGTGGCTTGGTCAGGGCGATGTAGGCCCGGACGGTGGCCTTCCGCGTGTGCCGCGGCAACTCGTCATCGCCCTCGACGCCCACGCCGCGGTCCCGGGCGCCCGTGCCCGTGCCGGCCGGCACGATGGTCCGGGCCGTGTAGTAGCTCGACACGGCGAGCGCCGCGAGGAGGCCCCAGATCAGGGCGGCCAGCGCGACGTGGAGCGTCTGCGTCCACTCGGCGAGGTCGGTCAGGATCTGGAGCCCCCCGATCAGCGACTGGACCGGGTAGAGGATCGCCGCCGCGACCGCGAGGGCCACGAGATGTCGGTGCTTCCGCTGCGTCCGCAAGGCGACAACCGCGACGGCCAGGACGATCAGGCCGACGATCACCGCGACCCACCGGTGGAGGACGTGGGCCACAACCTCGTCACCGGCCAGCGTGGGGATCAGCGTGCCGCCCATCAGCGGCCAGTCCGGGAACACGTTCCAGGCGTTCGCGGCCGTGACCTGCGAACCGAACAACAGGAGCGCGAACGTCGCCACGGCAGCGAACGCCGCCAGCAGCGTGAAGCGCTGGCTGGCGCCGCGGCCGGCGATCCTGGCCGGATGGAGCGACCGGACGAGGAGGAAGACGAGCAGCCCCACCATCGCCATCGCCGCCGCGAGGTGAGCGGTCACGGACTCGCCCGAGTTGTTGAGGCGGACGGTCTCGCGCCCGAGCCAGGCCTGGAAGCCCACCAGCCCGACCGCTGCGACCGAGGGCCACAGCATGGAGGCCCGGTCCCGGTGATCGAGAACCGCGACCGCGGCCAGCCCGAGCACGAGCAGCCCGATGATCGCGGCCACGCTCCGGTGGAGCCACTCGAGCCAGACCTGGAGCCCGGCATCCAGCCCCGGCAGGAACTGACCCTCGAAGCAGCCGGGCCAGTGCGGGCACGCCGTACCGGACTCGGTGGCCCGGACGACGACGCCGATCGTGACGAGCAGGAACGTCAGCGCGACGTTCGCCGCCGCGAGTCTCTGGAAGCGGGTCAACGGATCTCCTGGGCGCGCCGCGGCTCGAGCGGGGTGGGGGCGCCTGCGCAGGGTCATTCTACCGCCGGTCGTGCTGGAGCCGGCGCGAGCCAGGTGAGGGTCGCGGCGGCGTAGAGCGACCCGGGCTACCCTGCGGCCATGCGATCGGTCCGACTCCTGCCGGCCGTGGCGTTGGCACTGCTGGCGTTTGCCGGCTGCGGGCAGGCGGGCCCGCAGGCGCCGAGCGTGCGGCCGTCGCTGTCACCGATGCCGTCGCCCAGCGTTCTGCCGGTTATCGTCTCCAGCGAGCTCGGCATCGGCGACAACCGGATCGTCGTCTCGCTGCTCGATGCGGCCACGAACCAGCCGGTCGCGGCGCCAGACCGTGCGCTGAGCGTTACCTTTGCCGGTCCGGGTGGTGCCACGGCCGGCCCGGTCGAGGGCGAGTTCATCTGGACGATCGAGGACCGGGTCGGCGTGTATGCGGCGGAAGTCGCATTTCCGGTCGCAGGCCAATGGCGGGCCGAGTTTCGAACCTCGACCCCGGGCACGGGCGCGGAGATCATCCCGTTCGAGTTCGACGTGAAGGCCGACACGGGCGTGCTGCGCGCCGGCGAGGCGGCGCCGTCGGTCGACACCCCGACGGCCGACGATGTGGGCGGGGACCTGGCGCGGCTCTCGACGGACGAGGATCCCCGCGCCAAGTTCTACGAAACCTCCGTGGCCGACGCCCTGGCCGCCGGCGAGCCGTTCGTCGTCGCCTTCGCGACCCCGAAGTTCTGCGCCACCGCGATCTGCGGGCCCACCCTCGACCGCCTGAAGCCGGTGGCGGACGCGCACCCGGACATCACGTTCATCAACCTCGAGCCGTACCAGCTCGAGCTGCGGGACGGCCAGCTCCAGCCGGTGCTCGACGCCAACCAGCAGCTCCAGGCCGTGCCCGCCGTCGAGGCGTTCGGGCTGCTGTCCGAGCCGTACATCTTCGTGATCGACGGCGACGGCAGGATCCGGGCAGGTTTTGAGGCCGTCTTCAGCGACGCGGAGATCGAGCGCGCCCTGGCCGGCCTCGGCTGAGGGCCTCCCGCCGGCCGGCCCCGACGGCGGGCACTTCCGGGCCGCGCACTCTCGACCGCGGCACTCGGGACGCGGCCTTCCCGCCCGCCAGCCCCGACGGCGGGCGAGGTTGCGCCACATGACCGCCACGCGGTCGGTACCGCAGGCAGTGCCGTCAGATGACCGCCTGGCGGTCGGGCGGCGCGATCGGGACGCGGGATCCGTGCTCGAGACCCGTGCCGCCCGGCCGCAGCCCCACGGTACCGACCGCCTCGAGGTCGCGTGGCGGAACCGCGACGCTCAGCCGCCTGAGGCGTCCTCGACGCGGATCGCCACACGGTCCGGGCCTTCCATTCGCCACACGACGCGGACCGGCTCGGACGTGGCCTGGTGCTCGACGAGGTGGCCGGGCGGGAACGTGCTGCCGTTCTCGAGCCGCAGGACGTAGCGTGTCACCTGGCCGCCACTCGCCCGGAGCGTGAACGCCCTCACGTCCGTCAGCCCCGCCGACTCCACGTCGACGACCACGCCGTGGTCCGACCCCCCGGTACTGCGGCAGCCGGTCGCCGCGCTGCCGACGAGGAGCACCGCAAGGACGCAGGCGAGGACGGCTCGGCCGCCCGCAGAACTCATCCGGGTGGCAAGTTCGGCGCCGCCCCGGCGCTCCCCGGCGAGAGGAGCGGTTCCCCCGCCGCGCACCCCGGGCACGTTCCGGCGCCGGCTTCGTACGTCGGCAGCGAGAGCCGCCAGAGCGAGCGGAGGGGATATCGCCGGCCACTGACCGGCGACTCGATCGTGGCCCGCGCCTGACCGGACCGGTCCACCAGGACGTGGCAGCCGACGATCTCGCCGCCCAGCGCCTCGACCGCCGGGATCATCGCGAGGACGGACCCGCCGGTCGTGAGGATGTCGTCGACGATCAGCACGCGTTCGCCGGGCTCGATCCGGAAGCCGCGGCGGAACTCGCGGCGGGGCGGCCGGTCGCCGTCGCGAACCTCCTCGGCGAAGATCGCGCGCGTCCCCAGCTGCCGGCCGGTCTCGAAGGCGAGGATCACGCCGCCCGTCGTGGGGCCGGCGACCACGTCGACACCCGGCCGCCGGCCGGCGGTCGTCCGGTGCTCCGCCGCCCAGAAGCCGCACAGCTCGCTCGTCGCGGCGGGATCGGACAGGACGGCGAACTTCTCGACGTAGGCGTCGCCGTGGCGGCCGCTCTTCAGCTCGAAGTGCCCCTCGCGCAACGCGCCGGATGCGCGGAACAGGGCCTCGACGCGGCCCGCGATGGCCCTGCGAGCCGCCGCGTCGACAGCCGGTCGGATGGTCGTCACGCGCGGAGTCTAGTCGCGGGGCCGCCCTCAGGGCCGGTACTCGTCTCGATGCTCCGTGATTCTGTCGGGCCAACTGCTCAGTGAATTTGTCGGTCTCCGAAGGTGGAGACGACGATCGCGATGCGATCGTGAAGGTGCGCGACAGCGAGGTGATGTGAACGTACGGGGGCTCTTCGTCAGCAAGATGCCCTGGGAAAAGCCGCCCACGAACGCCGCCAACAAGGACAAGCTGGGTTCGCGGCAGATCAGGTAGCCGATCTCCACAACGGACGACCGCCGTCGCTCAAACGCGCCGGTCACGAACCGCCAAGCCGGGGCTGACGAGCGCCGATGGCGACGTTCGCGCGGACGCTCGGCGCACGTTCGTCCGCCGCCTCATGGACGACGTGAGGAGGCCCCGGCGTCCGCCGGGGCCTCCTGGGTACGATGGCGCCGCTTGGGCCAGGCCGCTTGGCCTAGGATTACACCCGCGCGCGACGCATCCAGAATGTCGCACTCGCAACCGCCGCGAGCGCGCCGAGGGCGATCAACGGAAGCGGCGGGGCGGACTCGCCGGGTGTCGGCTCGCTCGTGGCCGTGTCCGGCATGGTTGCCGCCTCGGTCGGCTGGGCGATGACCGGGCAGTTGATGATCGCCTTCGAGGGCTTCAATCCTGCGACGAAGTCGTTCGGATCGCCCGCGTTGGCAGGAGCGTCCACGACGGAACCGTCTGCCACGAGCTTCTCCAGGTCTTCGAAGCCGATGATCTGCCGTCGCTCACCGGCAGCGATTGCCTCGGGAGTCCAGACGTTGATGTGCGCATCCCACATCGGGCTGTAGTTGTTGTCGTCCTGCTTGCTGTTGTCGGGATCCAGCGGAAAGGTGTTGATCGGCGCAAGTGCGTCGAGGATCGTCGAATTCAGCCCCTGGCGTTCGGGGTTGTCGACGCCGGTCTCTCCGTTCGCAGTGGGCGAGAAACCCAGCAGGGCCGACTCGTCCCCCAGTTCGTTCTTGCCGAACGCCGGCAGATTCGCCAATCGCGGCGTGTACGTGGCGCTCTCGATCGTGGCGGCTGCGATGTCGTTCGACTCGGTCGAGATGTGATAGAAGTACTGATCGCCGCCCTGGAAACCGTCGAGCAGCTTGAACACGACCGTTCGCTTGTCCTGATCGATGCTCACCAGGTTGTCGTGCTCACCGG
>JACDAV010000003.1 GCA_013695255.1 Chloroflexota bacterium | reverse complement strand
CTTCGGGGTGGTCCGTCGGCGGGCACGGACGCGACGGAGAGGGACGGCGAGGACTCGGCCGCCTTCGAGGCGGCGCTCGACGCCGTCGCCCCGGCCTGGGCCGCCAGCCCGCCACCCGGTGATGCGCCGTCGACGGCTCGGCTCGCCCAGCTTCGACGCCGCTACCACGAGCTCGGGGCCGCCAACCCGTACGCCGGCGAGGAGTACGCGGAGCTGCGGGTTCGCCTCGAGTCGCTCGAGACGCAGGACGCCGACCTGCGGTCCGCCATCGCCGGCACGCGTGAGCTGATCGAGCAGCTGAACCGGATGATCGCCGAGCAGTTCGGCTCGACGTTCCGCGCCCTCGAGGCAGCATTCGACCGGCGCTTCAGCCAGCTGTTCGGCGGCGGCTATGCCCGGCTGTCGCTGACCGACCCGGACGACCTGTCGGCGACAGGGATCGAGATCGTCGCCCGGCCACCCGGCAAGAAGGCCCAGGCGCTGGCCATGCTGTCCGGCGGCGAACGGGCGCTGACCGCGGTCGCGCTCCTGTTCGCCATGCTCGAGGTTCGGCCGGTCCCGTTCTGCGTCCTCGATGAGGTCGACGCGGCGCTCGACGAGGCCAACGTGGGGCGGTTCTCGGAGGCGCTGCGCAGCCTCGCCGACGCGACGCAGTTCATCGTCATCACCCACAACCGGGGCACGATCGAGGCGGCCGATGCACTCTACGGGGTGACCGTCGGCGACGACTCGGTCAGCCGCGTGATCAGCCTCCGGCTCGACGAGGCCCGGGCAATCGCGGGGCGGGGCCGCGCGGCCGAGCCGGCACGCGTCGCCGCCAGGTAGCCCGAGGTCCCCGTTGCTCTTCCGGCGCAGGAGGAATTCGCCGCCCGAAGCTGGTTCGCCGCCCGAAGCTGGTTCGCCGGCCGAAGCAGGCGGCGAGCCGGCCGCCGCAGCCACCATCGGCCCGGACCTGGGCCGGGTCGTGGACGCCGGACAGGTCGAGGACCCCGGCTGGGCCACCGGCCCTGCCCAGGTCCCGGACGCCGAGCGGAAGCCCGTCCTTTCGTGGAGCGAGCGCCTTGCCGGCCCTGCGCTGTTCGTGCCGGAGGCCGGCGAGATCGAGGAGCCGAAGCCGCCGGATCTTGCCGCCCGGCTCGAGAAGAGTCGCGGCGGCTTCATGACTCGCCTGCGCGGCGCCCTGCCCGTCGGCGGTGGCGACGCGACGAGCTGGGACGAGGTCGAGGAGACCCTCATCGCGGGCGACGTGGGTGCCACCCTGGCCATGGATGTCGTCGAGCGCGCGCGGCGGCGGCGCGATCCCGGTGGGTCGGAGGCCGCGGTGCGGGCCGAGCTCGCGGCGCTCCTGGCGCCGCGTCTCGGTGCGTGGGAGCCGGCGCGGGGGCCCGCCGGCGCCCCTGCGGTCATCCTCGTCGTGGGCGTGAACGGGACGGGCAAGACGACGACGATTGGCAAGCTCGCAAGCCGGTACCGTTCGGAGGGCCGGAGCGTCATCCTCGCCGCGGCGGACACGTTTCGCGCCGCGGCGATCGATCAGCTGCGCATCTGGGCCGAGCGAGCCGGCACGCCCGTCGTCGCTCATGCGCCCGGGGCCGATCCGGGTGCGGTGGTCTACGACGCGCTCGACGCCGCCGTCGCGCGCGGTGCGGATCTCGTCATCGCGGACACGGCCGGACGCCTGCACACGAAGTCCAACCTCATGGACGAGCTGTCGAAGATCAGGCGGATCATCGGCAAGCGCCTGCCGGACGCCAGGCCGGAGACGCTGTTCGTCCTCGATGCGACCACGGGCCAGAACGGCCTCAGCCAGGCGAAGGCGTTCCACGAGGCCGTGGGGCTGACCGGCATCGTCCTGACGAAGCTCGACTCGACCGCCAAGGGCGGGATCGTCTTCGCGATCGAGGAATCGCTCGGCGTGCCGGTCCGCTTCATCGGGGTGGGGGAGAAGGCCGGCGACCTCGTCCCGTTCGAGCCGGACGCGTTCGTCGCGGCGCTGTTCGCCTGACCGGCCGGGTCACGTGCCGCACACGGGCCGTGCACGCGGGGCCGGCGCGCACTCCCAGAATTCGCCTACGACGTCAGGACGTAGAACCGCAGCATGTCAAGGCTCGGCTCGTCGAGCCGCTCGAACCCGCCGAACCCGGCCTCTGACGCGTACTGGCGGAGCGTCGCGGGGCGGATGACCGTGCCGGTGGCGGCGGTGGGCCGCGTGGTCATGGCGGCCGGCAGGCAGGTGAGCAGGCTGAAGCCGTAGAACAGCCGCTCCACATCGCTCGCGGGTGCGGTGAAGGCATCCTCGGTCTTCTCGTCGGCGACCAGCAGGGCGCCGCCGGGCCGGAGCATGCGGCGGATCGCCGCCAGGACCGCGACGGGCTGGGCCAGGTCGTGGACCGCCTCGACGACGACGGCGACGTCGTATTGGGCGGCCGCCGCGGGGTCGGCAGCATCGCGCACGGCGAACGTGACCCGGTCCTCGACCCCGGCCTCGCGGGCGTTGGCCTGCGCCATCTCGATGGACGAAGGATCGAGGTCGAAGCCGTCGACGTGGACTGCCGGATAGGCGATCGCGATCGCGATCGACGCCCAGCCGACGCCGCAGGCGACATCGGCGACCCGGGCGCCGGGCCTGGCGGTCAGCCGGTCGTGGATTGCCGGGATCGCCGGCAGGATTTCCGTTCCGAACGAGCCGACCAGCCACGGCCGGTTGAAGTCCCCCTGCGCCTCGATCATGTCCGGCCCGTAGTCTGCCCACTCCACCCCGCCACCAGTTCGGTAAGCCTCGAGGAGCTGCGGCAGGACCTTGCCGCAGGCGACGATCGAGCGGGCGAGCGGGGCGATCGACCACGGGCTGTTGGGATCCAGGAGCGGCTCCGCATAGGCATCGGGCAGGCCGTACCGGCGACGATCCGCCGGCGCCGCCATGTCGTCGACCTCGAGGAATCCACTGGCCGCCTGCTGCTCAAGCCACTCGCGGGCGTAGCGCTCATCGATGACGGCGCGCTCGGCCAGGTCCGCGCTCGTGGCGGACCCTCCGTCGCGCAGGGCCCGGTACAGGTCGAGCCGGTCGCCGATGTAGACCGACACGATGTCGATCATCGCGAGGGCCGCCCCGAACAGCCGGCCGACGAGGGCCTCGGGCGTCTTCGCCTCGTCGAGCATGCTCCTGGTCTCGGCTGTGGCCTCGCAGTCGGTGGAAGCCATGTCGCTCGCGCTAGCCATCCCTGGTGCCTCCTGTTTCGTGCCGCGACGCCGGACAAGGATCATGGCATCGCTGAAGAGCCCGGGCACGCCGGTCACGGCTCGCCGCGCAACCAGCGGCCCAACCGATCCAGCGCCTCGAGCGAGCTGATCCCGTCGAAGAGCCGGGCGCCGTGGAGCGCCCACTCCTGGAGCTCCTTGACGGCCGTGAGCACGCCGAGCGTGAGCACGAGGATCGCCGGGCGCCATGCGAAACCGGGGCTCACGCGATGCACGGCCGCGACCAGCAGGAACCACAGCTCGAAGACGTTCGGAAAGAGGAGGAGCACCGTGCGCTCGCCGGTCAGCTCGAACGCGGCAAAGCCGACGGCGCGGTAGAGGTACAGGCCGACCGCGACGGCGCGTTCCACGCCCGTCCATCGCAGCGCGACCACGAGGAACGCCGCCAGGTAGACCTGGTCGATCCACTTGTCGAACGACTGATAGTCGGGGATGCCGCCCAGCTCGATGAGGTCACGGAGCAGAAGGTCGGACAGATCGACGAGGACCGCGAGGACGCCCCCGGCGAGCGGCCAGCGGAAAACCGGGAGCGACCCGAGAATCCGCACAACGGCGATCAGCGCGACCTCGGGGGTCATGCGGCGCTCACCCGGTCATGGCGTCCAATCGCCGCCTCAGCCGCCGATCGGCTCGTCGCGGCCCGTCTCGGCCACGATAGCTGCGGCGCGCATCTGCGGCGGCGGCCCGTGCACCGGCTCCGCGGGCAGCGTGCGGAGCGACCGGACCGGCGAGAACCACAGCGCGGCGGCTGCGACCAGCCCGCCGACGGGCGCGATGAACGCCGCGGCGCGCAGCCCTGCCACCTCGGCGAACAGCCCGGCGCCAATCGTGGCGGCCAGCTGGGCCAGCACCGCCAACACGTGGAAGCTCGAGGCCACCCGGCCGAGCGCCCGGTCGTGGACGAAGGCCTGCCGGACCGCCGTCTCCGTCACCTCGTACATCGTGACGGCGCTGTCGCCGACGAGCTGCTGGCCGACCAGGAAGACGACCGCGACGAGCGGAGCGCCGGCGGGCGCGAGCGGGATCAGCAGGTTGCCCAGCGCCGCCACGAGCATCGCGGCGATCGCGACACGTCCAACGCCCCAGCGCCGGGTCGAGCGCTCGGCGAGCACCGCCCCGCCGAACGACGCAAGCCCACCGACGCCCGCGATCACCCCGATCGCCACTGGACCGAGGCCGAGCTCCTCGGTGGCGAAGAGCAGCCACACTGCCCCGAACACGCCCCACAACGCCGACAGCGCCATCTGGGCAAGGACGAACGCGCGCAACATTGGGTCGCCCAGCGCGATCCGCAGGCCGGCGCGGATCTCGGCCAGTACGGGCTCGCGGTCGATCCGCGGCGGAGGGGGCGCCTCCGGCCGGCGGATCGAGCCGACGAGGACCGCGGAGACGAGGAACGTGCCGGCGTCGACGAGGATCGCGATGGGGGCGCTGAGCGCCTGGACCAGGAACCCGCTGATCCCGAAGGCGCTGAACTCGGCGGCCGAGCCGCTCGCGGCGAGCGCGCCGTTCGCCTCGACCAGCCGCTCCCGCTCGACCACCGTCGGCAGGTAGGCGTTGTCGGCCGCGTCGGCGAAGGTGGACAGGACGGCGGCCAGGCCGCCGACGACGAACAGCTGCGCCAGCGACATGACCCCGAGCACCGCGGCGACCGGCACCGAGAGGAGCAGCGCGGCGCGCCCGAGATCGGACCAGATGAGGACCGGACGCCGGTGGAGCCGATCGACCCACGCGCCCGCGACCAGCCCGAACACGAGCGCGGCCGCAAGGTCGACCGACCGGAGTGCGGCGATCTCGATCGCGCCCGCGTCGAGGACGAGGATCGCCACGAACGGCAGCGCCATCCGGGTGATGAGCGACCCGAAGACGGAGATGGTGGAAGCCGTCCACAGGCGCACGAAGGCGCCGTTGCGCCAGAGCGGGGAGGCGAATGGCGATGGCACGCGTCCGGCAGGATACGTCGCTGCTGAACCTTCCTCATCCGTGGTGAGCGGTATCGCGACAGTGCCGCGCGACCAACCGCCCACGGTGGACTCTCGGACGCCGACCACGCACGGCTGTCCCGATCCTCCTCAGCCAGGATGAGGGGCGGCTCCGGTATGTCGGCAGGCTCAGTCGCCGAGCGCGGTCGCGATGAGGCGATGCGCTACACTGCCCCGGCTTCGGTGTCGCCAGAACCCGCGCACCCTCCGGCCGGCACCGCGCGCCGCCGGAACCCACGAGAGGACCCACCCGAACCGCATGTTCGATACGCTGAGCGAGCGCCTGCGCAGGACGCTCGGCACGCTCACCGGTCGCGGCCGCATCAGCGAGGCCGACGTCGACACGGCAGTGCGTGAGATCCGCCTCTCGCTCCTCGAGGCGGACGTCAACTTCAAGGTGGTCCGCGACTTCGTGGCGCGGGTCCGTGAGCAGGCGGTCGGGGCGGAGATCCTCGCCAGCCTGACCGCCGGCCAGCAGGTCGTGAAGATCGTTCATGACGAGCTGGTCAATCTCCTGTCCGCCGGCGATCGCACGTTCCGGCTGAGTGGCAGCCCGGCCGTCATCGCGCTGGTCGGCCTGCAGGGTTCGGGCAAGACGACCTCGTCGGCAAAGCTCGCCCGGCACATCGTCAAGCTTGGCCGCCGCCCGCTGCTCGTGGCCGCGGACCCGTACCGCCCCGCCGCCGCGGACCAGCTCGAGACGCTGGGTCGCCAGCTGAACCTGCCGGTCCATCGCGCGCCCGCCGGCACGTCCGTGCTGGACATCGTCACGGGCGGTGTCGAGGCGGCTCGGCGCCAGACGCGTGACACGGTGATCCTCGACACGGCCGGCCGGCTGTCCGTCGACGAGGCCCTCATGGCCGAGATCTCGGCCGTCAATGCGGCCGTGCGACCGATCGAGACGCTCCTCGTCGTCGACGCGATGACGGGCCAGGAGGCCGTCTCCGTCGCCCAGGCCTTCGCGGCCGCGGTCCCGGTCACGGGCCTGATCCTGACCAAGATCGACGGCGATGCCCGCGGCGGGGCAGCGCTCTCGATCAGCGCCGTCACCGGCGTGCCGGTCAAGTTCCTGGGCACCGGCGAGAAGACGGATGCGCTCGAAGCCTTCCATCCCGACCGCCTTGCCGGCCGGATCCTCGGCATGGGCGACATCCTCACGCTCGTCGAGCGGGCGCAGGAGGTCGTCGACGTCAAGGACGCCGCGAAGCTCGAGGAGAAGCTGCGCACGTCGCAGTTCACCCTCGAGGACTTCCTCGACCAGCTCCAGCAGGTCCAGAAGATGGGTCCGCTGGGGCAGCTGATGGGGATGATTCCCGGCATGGGCGGGATGGCCAGGGAGGCCGAGGCGGCCGTCGATCGTGGTGATCTCCGGCGCGTCGAGGCGATCATCCGCGCGATGACGCCGCGGGAACGACGGGACCCGCAGATCCTCAACGGCTCGCGGCGCCGACGGATCGCCGGCGGCTCCGGCACCGCCCTGACGGACGTCAACCGGCTGATCAAGCAGTTCGCCGAGATGCAGAAGATGATGAAGCAGCTGTCGGGCGCCGGCCGTCGCGGGGCGGCGGCGGCGCTGTTGAACCGCCGGTAAGGGGGGACCACCGATGACGGAGCGAGATCCGAACCGTCCGGACCTGACGCCCGCCGAGCCCGACGCGACAAGTAGCGCTGGCCCGGTTGGGGCGGCCGGCGGGACGGCCTCCACGGACGCGCCGACGGTGGCCTGGACGAGACCGGCGAGCGGCAGCGCCGACGAGGCCACGCAGCGGATGCCGGCCGCCGAGCCGGTTCGGCCCTCCGGCGGACGCAATCGAGGCCGCTGGGCCGCGGCGCTGCTGGTGACGGCGTTGATCGCGGCGGCCGGGATCGCGGCGGTCTTCTTCCTGACCGGCCAGGCGGCGCCGTCCACGGTCGTCGGCTACGCGCCACGCGGGAGCGTGGTGTACGGCGAGCTCCGGCTGGACCTGCCCGGCGATCAGCGGCAGAAGCTCGGCCAGTTCCTCGCCAAGTTCCCGGGCTTCGCCGACCAGTCGACGCTCGAGGTGAAGCTCGACGACGTCCTCGACCGCGTGGTCCGAGCCGTCTCCGAGGACCGCCAGGACTGGTCGACGAAGATCAAGCCCTGGTTCGGCGGCGAGCTCGGGTTCAGCATCGGTGCGCTCCCGCCGCCGGACGCACCGGAACAGGCACGCGTCCTCCTGATCGCCTCGGTCACGGACACGGCGAAGGCACGCGCCTGGTTCGACGAGGTGACCGCAGACCTGCCGAGGAGCGGGGACCAGAACGGCGTGACGCTGTTCGGCGAGGGCTCGCCGAAGGGCGCCATGGCGGTGGCCGACAACCGGGTCATGCTCGTCGGCGACGAGGCGTCCGTCCGGGCGGCGATCGACAGCAAGGGCAACAGCGACTTCAAGGCCGACGAGCGCTTCAAGACGGCGCTCGCGGCCGCCGAGGGCGACAGCCTCGGCTACACGTACCTCGACCTGCGGACCTACGTCGACTGGGCGGCGGGTCTCACCGAGTCGTTGGGCGGGGCGCCAATGCCGCTGCTCGGTCTGACCCGCGACCTCACGCCCGAATGGATGCTCCTCCGTCTCCAGGCGCGAGGCGATGCCATCGCATTCGAGGCCGTGAACCCGCACTCGGCGATCAGCGCCGCGGATGCGAACCGGGCCAGCTCGCTGGCGGAGCAGGTCCCGCCCTCGACCTTCCTCCTGCTCGACGCGCACGACTATGGCGCGACCCTGCGCGAGCTGATCGCCAGGGTCCGGCAGGACCCGAGCACCGCCGAGGCGTTCGAGCAGGTCGATCAGGCACTGGGCATCGTCGGTGGCGAGGAGGGGATCCTGGGCTGGATGGGCGACGCTGGGATCGCCATCGCGCGGGATGCCGACGCGGGCCTGCACGGCGGTCTCGTCTTCCGACCGACCGATCGAGAGGACGCCGAGCGGCTGCTCACGACCCTTCGAAGCTTCGTCAGCCTCGGTGGCGCCCAAGCCGGCGTGACCGTCCGCGACGAGACCTACAACGGAACGACGATCACGGTCATCGACCTCGGCGACTTCCAGGATCTGGCGGCGGGTGCCGGCCAGATGCCGCCCGGCCTCGAGCTGCCCGAGGGCCGGCTGGAGGTCGTCTACACCGCCACGGACGACGTGGTCGTGATCGGCATCGGCCAGTCGTTCGTTCGGGCGGTGCTCGATGCCGGCCCCGGGGCGTCCCTGGCGGACGAGCCGCGCTACCAGCAGGCGCTGGAGCGGGTCGGTCGTGAGAACCTGGCGTCGTTCTACTTCGATGTGACCGCTGTCCGCGAGATGGTCGAGACGCTCGGCTCGACGGACCCGGCTGCCTTCGCCCAGTACGAGCGGGACGTCAAGCCGTACCTGCTGCCGCTCGACGCGATGGTCCAGGCGACCGTGCTGGAGGGCGAACTCGACCGGACCATCTCGATCATCACCGTCAAGTAACCCCAGCCACGCCGGGCGACACCCGGAGGAGGAGCACCGCACCCATGGCCGTCAGGATTCGCCTCACCCGCGTCGGGGCAAAGAAGCAGCCCGCGTACCGGGTCGTCGTGGCCGATTCACGCAGCGCCCGCGACAGCCGCTCGATCGAGACGATCGGGCATTACAACCCCCGCAGCGAGCCGATCGAGTTCAACATCGACGCCGAGAAGGCGAGGTCGTGGCTGGACAAGGGTGCCCAGCCGTCCGACACGGTGGTCCGGCTCCTCCGACAGGCGGGCATCCTGCCCGCGGCCAAGTAGGCCCGCGATGGCAGCCAAAGACCTCGTCGAGTACGTCGCGAAGTCGCTCGTCGACGATCCCGACGCCGTCACGGTCGAGGTCGTCCGCGACGAGACCGGGACCGTCATCGAGCTCCACGTCGCCGAGGACGACATGGGCAAGGTGATCGGCCGCAACGGGAGCGTGGCCAAGGCGCTGCGCACGCTCCTCAAGGTGACCGCCGCCCGGGACGGTGATGCCGTCTCGCTGGAAATCCTGTAGCGACCTCGATCTGCCAGGGAGCGTGCGAGCCCTGAGTGCGGAGCGCCTCGTCGTAGGGCTGGTCCGCGGCGTCCATGGGCTGCGCGGTGCGGTCCGCGTCGAGGTGCTCACGGACCGGCCTGAGGACCGGTTCGCCGTCGGGATGGTGCTCCATCGCGAGGGCTCGGACGAGCCGTTGACGGTCGGCTGGTCATCGCCGGTCGAGGACGGGCCCGGCTGGCGGCTCCGCTTCCGCGAGCTGCCGGACCGGGCCGCGGCCGAATCGCTTCGCGACGTCTATCTCGAGACGGTCGTCGCCGACGAGGGCCGCGCTCGCGGCGAGTACTGGTGGCACGAGGTGATCGGCGTGCCGGTCACCGACGTGTCGGGCCGGACGCTGGGCACCATCCGGGACGTCTATCGCGCCGGCGGCGCCGAGGTCTTCGTCGTCAGTGGCGGGCCGGTCGGCGAGTTCGACGTGCCGGCGGTTCGCGCGTTCGTCCGGATCTTCGCACCCCGCCGCGGCGAGATCGTCGTCGACGCCGACGCGCTGGAGCTCGAGCTCCCGCCAGAGAGGCCGCCCGGCGGTGAGCCTCCGTCGTGACGCTCGAGATCGACGTCCTGACGCTCTTTCCGGCGATGCTCGAGGCGCCGCTGGCGGCCAGCATCCCCGGCCGCATCGTCGAACGCGGTCTGGCCGTCATCCGCGTGCATGACCTCCGGCAGTGGGGCATCGGCCGGCATCGCAGCGTTGACGACTACCCGTACGGCGGCGGCGCCGGGATGGTCCTGCGCCCCGAGCCCGTGGCCGCCGCGCTCGAGGCCCTCCGCCGTCCGGACTCCCTGGTCATCCTGCTCGACGCGGCGGGGGAGCCGTTCCGCCAGTCCCGCGCCGCGGAGCTGGCGACGGACACCCACCTCGTGCTCGTCTGCCCCCGGTACGAGGGCGTGGACGAGCGGATCCGGGCGATGGTCGACCTGGAGCTGTCGATCGGGGACTACGTGCTGACCGGCGGCGAGCTGCCCGCGCTGGTCGTGATCGACGCGGTCATCCGGCTCCTGCCGGGCGCGATCGACGCGGCCTCGACCACCGAGGAATCCTTCGCCGCCGGTCTGCTCGAGTACCCGCAGTACACGCGCCCGGCATCCTTCGGCGGCCGCGAAGTTCCGGCTGTCCTCGTCTCCGGCGACCACGGCGCGGTGGCCCGCTGGCGGCTGGGGGAGTCTCTGCGCCGGACGCTTGTGCGGCGCCCGGACCTGCTGGCGCAGCGGGACCTGTCGCCGATCGAGCGGCGGCTGCTGGACGAGGTGGAGACGAACCCGCCGGAGTAGCCCGCTGCGACCCGTGCTATGCTCCGGCCCCGACCGCGCGTTCCCGCGCCGTCCCTCCATATCCGGACCGCAGTCTTCGGCTGCCCAGTCAGTCAGGAACCGCCCGCGTGAACGTGCTCGACGAGATCATCCAGGACCAGCTCCGCACGGACCTTCCCGAGCTGGCGAGCGGCGACACGGTCCGCGTCTCGGCCAGGGTCGTCGAGGGCAACCGCGAGCGGATCCAGGTCTTCGAGGGAACGGTCATGCGGCTGCGTGGCGGCGGGATCACCCGCTCGATCACCGTGCGCCGGATCGCCAGCGGCGTGGGCGTCGAGCGGACGTTCAAGATCAACAGCCCCCGAATCGACAAGATCGAGGTGGTCCGCCACGGCCAGGCGCGCCGCGCGCAGCTGTACTTCCTGCGCAAGCGGGTCGGCAAGGCGGCAACGCTTCGGGAGCGGCGCACCACCAAGGCCTGAGCCACTCGGCTCGAGCACACCTCGGCCCGTCGGCCCCGGCACCCGCCGGGGTCGTTCGATTCGGTACCCTGAGGCCCGATGGCATCCATCGTCCCCAGCCTCCGGTTCGAGCGGCCGCTCTGGCGTGACGGCCTGGCGCGGATCGTGGGTGTCGACGAGGTCGGCGTCGCTCCCACCTGCGGCGCCGTGGTCGCAGCGGCAGTGATCATGAAGCCCGGTTGCCACCGGATCCCCGGCGTGCGCGACTCGAAGACCCTGTCCGCCGCCCAGCGGGAGCGGCTGGTGCCGGTCATCCGACGGCGCGCGGTGGCCGTCGGCGTCGGCGCCGCCTCCGTCGCCGAGATCGACCGCCTCAACATCTACCACGCGACGCACCTCGCGATGCGGCGGGCGGTCGCCCGGATCGGTGCCCACGATCATGTCCTGATCGACGGCAACCGCATCGTCGGGTTCGAGGAGCACGTCGGGCGGTACACCTCGATCGTCGACGGCGACGCCAAGTGCTACTCGATCGCCTGCGCGTCGGTCGTCGCCAAGGTAGTACGCGACCGGATGATGGCGCGGCTGGCGGCCCGCTACCCGGGTTACGGCTGGGAGCGCAACCAGGGCTACGCAACGCGCGAGCACCGCGCGGCGGTGCGACGCCTGGGGCTCACGCCCTTCCATCGAAGATCGTTCCTCGCGCTCCAGCGGACGCTGGCCGGCGACCAGGCATCGCTCGACCTGTTCGGCGAGGAGCTCGACGCGCAGGCCATCCCAGCAACGGTCGACGAAGGCCCGATGGACCTTGTCCTGGCGCGGTAGCGCCGCTGGCCTCCAATCTGGTTGCCGGCCCGGATAAGTGGCCGGTGAGGACCGTCGTCGACCATGGCGCCGTGAACGGCGAGCCCGGACCCGGGCGGACGCGGCAACAACGCAGCGGGGACGCCGCAGAGGACCTGGTGGCCGCGCGCCTCGCGGAAGCCGGCTGGACGATCGTGGCCCGCAACGTCCGGGTCGGGCGTGGGGAGCTCGACCTGGTCGTCGTGGATCCCGGGCCGCCTCCCGCGCTCGTCATCGTCGAGGTGCGCTGGCGACGCGAGCGCTCGTTCGGCCTGCCGGAGGAGACGGTCGACTGGCGGAAGCGGCGCCAGATCCGGAACGCGGCTCTCGGGCTGATCGATCGCGGTTTGCCGGATGGCACGCCCCTGCCGAGGCTCCCCCTGCGCTTCGATCTCATCGTGGTCGAGCCGCCCGTGCGTCCAGGCGACCCACCACGCGTGCGGCACCACCGCAACGTGGTCGGTGCGTAGCGGAGCGGTCCGGCTGTGATTTGTCGCCCGGCGCCACACGCCAGGTCTCTGCGACGTCATCGCACCTGACGGGCTGTCGTCGGTTCAGGACGAACACACGGAGGCATCGTGACGCGACCCACGCTCGCATCGGTCCTGCTGGTGGTCTCGCTCGTGGCCGGATGCACCGCCGCGAGTCAATCCTCGCCGCGGATGTCGCCCTCGCCGTCTTCCGCGACCTCGGCGGCCACCCCGAGCCCGACGTCGGCGCCCAACCCGAGCCCGACCTCGGCGCCCACCCCGAGCCCCACCTTCATCGCCGGCCAGATCGAGCTGGCTCGCGTGAACGTCGCTCGCGCGGACTCGAGTGATCCAGACGCCGCGGAGGCTGCGGCCGGCATCAACGCCTTCGGCTTCGACCTCCATCGCGCGCTCGCCAAAGGCGGTGGCAACGTCGTCTTCTCCCCGACCAGCATCGCCATCGCGCTCGGCATGGCCCGCGCCGGGGCGCGCGGCGAGACCGCAGCCCAGATGGACGGCGTGCTCCGTGACGTCGCCTCCGATGAGCATGCCAACTGGCTCAACAGCCTCGAGCAGGCGCTATCCGCCCGAAGTGGCACGTTCGAGGACGATCAGGGCACGACCCACGAGCTGACGCTCGACCTCACGAACGCAGCCTTTGCGCAGCGGGACTACGCGTTCGAGGACGCCTTCCTCGAGGCGCTGGCGTCGCGCTTCGGAGCCGGCGTCAACCTGGTCGACTTCGCGACCGACCCGCAGGCCGCACGCCTTCTGATCAATGCGTGGGCCAGTGAGCAGACGCGTGAACGGATCCCCGAGGTCCTGAAGCCGGACGAC
>JACDAV010000141.1 GCA_013695255.1 Chloroflexota bacterium | reverse complement strand
GGGCCGCGGGCGGCGGCGACGGGGCCGGAGATCCGGCGGGGGCACGCAGCGCTTGACGGCCCCTCGACCGGCGGGCGGCTCTTCTCCGCTGGTCGGGTATGCCTCCGCGGTCGCGGCCGCGTCGCTCTTCGCCTGGCTGGGGCCACTGTCGCGCTGGGCGTACGAGGCCGGGATGGAGCCCCTGCCGTTCGTCGCCTGGCGGGCGGCGATCGGGACGCTCGTGCTGATGGTCGTTGTCTGGCTGGCCGGCCGTCGCGGCCGGCCGATCATGAGGCCGGCCGATCTCCGGCCGCGGGAGCTCGCCGCGCTGGGGATCGCGGCGCTCATGGCGCTGTGCCTCAACCTGTCGATCTTCGGCGCGTTCGACCGGGTGACGGTGGCCCTCGCCCTGATCGGCTTCTACACGTACCCGGCGATGGTCGCCGCGGTGGCCATCGTGCTGGGACGGGAGCGCGCCTCGGGGCCGGTGCTCCTGGCGCTCGCTCTGGCCCTGGTGGGCATGGTCGTCGTCGTCGGCGGCAGCCTCGACCCGGCCGGAGGTGTTCGCGTCGATCCGCTCGGGATCCTGCTGTCGCTGGCCGCGGCGGGCACGCAGACGGTCTTTGTGACGATCAGCCGCGACGGCTACAGCCGGGTGCCGGCCGAGCAGGCGACGGCCGTGATCCTGGCCGGCACGGTGCTCGGCTGCCTGACGCTCGGGTTGATCGGCGGGCTGGGGCAGGAGCTCGCCCTTCCCCTGCGCGAGCCGTCGCTGGTGCCGCTCGTCGTCGCCGCGGGCGCCGCGGGGGCGGCCGTTCCGTCGCTCCTGTTCCTGACCGCCATCCGGCTGATCGGCGGAACGCGGGCGGGCATCCTGATGCTGCTGGAGCCGGTCATCGGCGTGGGGCTGGCGGCGGTGCTGCTGGGCGAGGCGCTGCGGCCCCTCCAGGTGGCCGGCGCGGCGGCGGTGCTGGCGGCCGCGCTGCTGCTCCAGCGCTCAGCCGAAGCAGATCCCGCGGGCGCGCCGGCGGGCGCACACGAGGTTGCGGGCACCGACTCCCGGCTCGCTGCCACTCGCGAACCGCCGCCACAGCGGTAGCCTCGGGCCTGGTCTCCGCCGGGGCGTCTGGAGAGCCCGGCGTATACTCGCCCGAGCCCACCCCTTTCCCTGCTGAGGATCCATGCGCGTCCGCAAGGCCGTTTTTCCGGCCGCTGGCTGGGGCACCCGCTTCCTACCCGCCACCAAGGCCCAGCCGAAAGAGATGCTGCCGCTGGTCGACAAGCCGATCATCCAGTACGGGGTCGAGGAAGCCGTCGCCGCCGGCATCGAGCAGATCATCATCGTCACCTCGAGCCACAAGGGCGCGATCGAGGACCACTTCGACCTCAACTACGAGCTCGAGCACCTGCTCGAGGAGAAGGGCGAGATCGAGAAGCTCCGGCAGGTCCGCCACATCAGCGACCTCGCCCAGCTGGCCTACGTGCGACAGAAGGAGCAGCTCGGCCTGGGACACGCGGTCCTGATGGCCAAGGACCTGATCGGCCACGAGCCGTTCGCGGTCATCCTGCCGGACGACGTGGTCGTTGCCGACCGGCCATGCATCGGCCAGCTGATCCACGCCTACCACCAGACCCACGGCTCGGTCGTCGCGGTCATGGAGGTCCCAGCGGAGGAGACGCGCCGCTACGGCGTCATCGCCGGCGCTCCCGTCGACGAGACGATCAACCACGACCGCCTGCGGCGGGTCACCGGGCTGGTCGAGAAGCCGAGCCCCGAGGATGCCCCCTCCAACCTCGCGATCATCGGCCGCTACGTCCTGACGCCGAAGATCTTCGACAAGCTGGAGCAGACCCCGCGCGGCGCCGGCGGCGAGATCCAGCTGACCGACGCGATCCAGGCGCTCATGCAGGAGCAGGCCGTCTACGGCTACGTCTTCGAGGGCACCCGCTACGACGCGGGGACGACGATGGGCTGGCTCAAGGCGTCCGTCGAGCTGGCGCTGCAGCGGCCGGACCTCGCCGGCGAGTTCCGCGCCTACCTGGCCGGCCTGGAGCTCTAGCGGCGGCGCTCGCCCGAACGGGAGCTCTCAGACTCGTGCGGTAGGATCGCCGCGGCGCTGTCCGGCGCGCCGATGGGTGTCCCGGGCACATCGAACGGACGGCACAGGAGAGCGGGCTTGGCGGAGATCGGCAATGTCCTCGGCGGTCGCTACCGGCTGATCGAGCTGCTCGGGCAGGGCGGCATGGCCACGATCTACCGCGCCCGCGACAGCCAGCTGGAGCGGGACGTGGCCGTCAAGCTCCTCCGCCCGGAGTACGGCCGCGACCCGGACTTCCTGTCCCGGTTCCGCCAGGAGGCCCAGAATGCGGCCTCCCTCAACCACCCCAACATCGTCCAGGTATACGACTACGGGCAGGACCCGGCCGGACCGTTCATCGTCATGGAGCTGGTCGACGGGGAGGACCTCGCCTCCGTGATCCGCCGGACCGGCCCGATGCCGCCGGCCCAGGCCGCGCGCATCGCCGCTGCCGCCGCGCGTGCCCTGGAGGTGGCGCATCGGCGCGGCATCGTCCACCGGGATGTTAAGCCGGGCAACGTGATGGTCGACCGGGACGGCCGGATCGAGGTGGCGGACTTCGGCATCGCGCGCGCGGTCGCCGAGGCGCAGATGACCCTGCCCGGGACGACCATCGGCTCGGTCCACTACTTCAGCCCGGAGCAGGCGCGCGGCGAGAGCACGACGTTCCCCTCGGACGTCTACTCGCTCGGCATCGTGCTGTGGGAGATGCTCACCGGCCGCCGCCCGTGGGAGGGTGACAGCGCCGCTGCTGTGGCGATGGCCCGCCTGAGCGGTCCGCCGCCGTCCCCGTCGAGGGTGCGGCCGGGGGTCCCGCCGGGCCTCGAGGCGATCCTGCAGCGGGCGATGGCGCCGGATCCCGCTGACCGGTATCCAAGCGGGGCCGGCCTCGCCGAGGCGCTCGAGGGATGGCTCGTCGACCAGGGTACCGGGGTGACTTCCGCGGTTCCGCCAGCGGCGCTGGCCGGTGCCACGTCCGCCGCGACGG
>JACDAV010000365.1 GCA_013695255.1 Chloroflexota bacterium | reverse complement strand
GACTCGAGCACCTTCCGGTTGCCGAGCCGCAGGTCGACCCGCGAGCAGAAGTCGGTCAGCGATCGAAACGGGCCGCCCGACTCGCGGGCCGCGATGATCGACTCGATCGCGCCCTGGCCCACGTTCTTGACCGCCAGCAGACCGAACCGGATCGCCTCGCCGTCGACCGTGAACTCGACGTCGGACACCCGGACGTCCGGCGGCTTGACCTCGATCGCCATCCGCCGGCACTCGGCGATCGCGGCCGCGACCTTCTCCTCGTTCGAACGGAACGCGGTCAGCACCGCGGTCATGTACTCGACCGTGTAGTTGGCCTTGAGATACGCCGTCTGGTAGGCGATCAGCCCGTAGCACGTCGCGTGGGCCTTGTTGAAGCCGTAGCGCTCGAAGGGCTGGAAGGCGTCGAAGACCTGGTCGATCACCCGGGCGTCGACGCCGCGCTCGGCCGCCTGGGCGACGAACTTCTCCCGCTGCGCCCGGAGCACCGCCGACTTCTTCTTGCGGATCGCGTAGCCGAGCGTGTCCGCCTCCGGGCCCGTGAAGCCGCCGAGCGCGATCGCGGCGGCCATGATGTCCTCCTGGTAGACGAAGATCCCGTAGGTCTTGTCCAGGTAGGGCTCGAGCAGCGGGTGCAGGTAGGTCACCGGCTCCAGCCCGTGCTTGCGCCGGATGTAGGCCGGGATGTTGTCCATCGGGCCCGGCCGATAGAGGGCGACCATGGCCGCCAGGTCGTAGACCGAGGTGGGGCGCAGCTCGCGGATGTAGCGCCGCATGCCCGCCGACTCGAGCTGGAAGATGCCGGTCGTCTCGCCGGAGGCCAGCAGCTCGAACGTGGCTGCGTCGTCGAGCGGGATCGCGTCGAGGTCGACGGCCACGCCGCGGTGCTGGCGGATCAGGTCGACCGCGTGGCGCAGGATCGTCAGGTTCGAGAGGCCGAGGAAGTCGAACTTGAGCAGCCCCAGCGCCTCGATCGCGTGCATCTCGTACTGGGTCATCAGCGAGTCGGAGTTGGTCGCCTTCTGGAGCGGCATGAGCTCCGTCAGCGGCTCGCGCGAGATGACCACGCCCGCGGCGTGGGTCGAGGCGTTGCGGGCGACGCCCTCGAGCTGCCGGGCGAAGTCGATCACCCGCTTGACGTTCGGGTCGCCGTCGTACTGCTCGCGCAGGGGCGGTGCGATCGCGAGCGCCTCCTCCAGCCGAATCCCCAGCTGGTTCGGGACCGCCTTGGCGATCCGGTCGACCTCCCCGTAGCTGTGGCCGAGCACCCGGCCGACGTCGCGGATCGCCGCCCGGGCGAGCATCGTGCCGAAGGTGATGATCTGGGCCACGTGGTCCGAGCCGTACTTGCGCGAGACGTAGGCGATGACCTCGTCCCGGCGGGCGTCCTCGAAGTCGACGTCGATGTCCGGCATCGTCACCCGGTCCGGGTTGAGAAACCGCTCGAAGGGCAGTCCGTACTCGATCGGGTCCACCGGCGTGATGCCCAGGGTGTAGGTCACGATCGAGCCCGGCGCGCTGCCCCGGCAGGTCGTCTGGATCCGCTGCTCCCGGGCGAACCGCACGAAGTCGGCGACGATCAGGAAGTAGCCGGCGTAGCCCATCGAGAGGATCACGCCGAGCTCGTAGTCGAGCCGCTCCTGCAGGGCCGGGGTGACGGTCCCGTAGCGGCGTTCGAGGCCCTGCTGGCACTCCTCCCGCAGCCAGCTCTCGACGGTATGACCGTCCGGCACCGGGAAGTGGGGGATCCGCAGACCGCCGAGCGGCATCGCCAGGTCGCACATCTCGGCGATGCGCCGGGTGTTCAGGATGGCCTCGCGCTGGTCCGGGAAGAGGGCGACCATGTCCGCGGCCGACTTGAGCCAGAAGTCGTCCGTCTCGAACTTCATCCGGTTGGGCGTGTCGATGTTGTTCCCGGTGCCGACGCACAGCAGGACGTCGTGGGCGGCCGACTGCTCGCGGTGGACGTAGTGCAGGTCGTTCGTCACGACGAGCGGGAGGCCCGTCTCCGGCGCGAGCCGGAGCAGCTGCTCGTTGAGCCGCCGCTGCTCGGCCATGCCGTGATCCTGCAGCTCGAGGAAGAAGTTGCCGGGCCCGAGGATGTCGCCGTACTCGCCGGCCAGCCGGCGCGCGCCGGCCCAGTCGTCGACCTCGAGCGCCCTCGGGATCTCGCCGCCGAGGCAGGCGGAGAGGCCCACGAGGCCCTCGCTGTGCTTGGCCAGGTGCTCCCGGTCGATCCGGGGCTTGTAGTAGTAGCCGTCGAGGTGCGCGTCGGTGACGAGCCGGCACAGGTTCTGGTAGCCCGTCCAGTCCTTCGCCAGGAGGATCAGGTGGAAGGGCTGCGCATCCGCCTTGCCCTCGCGGTCGGTCATCGCACGGCGGGCGACGTAGGTCTCGACGCCGATGATCGGCTTGATCCCCTTGCTCGTCGCCGCCTGCCAGAAGGCGACCGCGCCGTAGAGCGCCCCGTGGTCGGTCAGGGCGAGGGAATCGAACCCCTGCCTGCCTGCCGCGTCGACGAGATCGGTGATCCGGCCGAGGCCGTCGAGGAGGCTGAACTCCGAGTGGACATGGAGGTGCGTGAAGTCGTTTGGAGCGAGGGTCACGGGGGTCAATGGTAGCCCGCCGAGCCGCGCTCGGGGCGCCGGCTGAACCTTGATTGGGGGCCGGTACGGTCGGCAAGGAGGACTTTGGTCCGGCCCCCGCACCACCCAATCGACGGGTATCTCCGCCGCGACCGCCGGTCGACTGTTGGTGCATGCACGCACCGGCCATCCGCCGCAGCTACCGCGCTTTCCCCTCGCTGACGGTCGCGCTCCGCGCGGTCGTTGCGGCACAGCTTGCCGTGATCGTGGCCGCGACGCTGCTCTCGGCTGGTCCCTCGTCCGCCGACCAGCGACCCGCGCCGGCCGACGGGCGCCTGGGCGCCGCGGCCGATCCGTCCTTCTCCGACGCACCCAGCCGGGCGACCGAGCGGACGATCGCCTCCGCTGCCCCGGCGGAGGAGGCCGTTCGCGGGGGGACCGAAAAGCCCGCGCTGACGCCGCGACCGCGGGCGGCGGCGACACGTCCACCGCAGCCGGTCCCGTCGGTCTCGCCGGGCACGATCCTCGCCGCCACCCCGCCGCCGGTCACCGTCTCGGGTATGGGCCCCTCGTCCGGTGGATCCCCCTCGAGTGGCGTGCTCTCGGCTGGCTCGCCCGCCGGGAACTCGTCGTCGGGCGGCTCTGGTGGCTCATCGAAGCCGGCACCTGCCGCGGCCCCGAACCTCGGCGGTCCCCTGCCGAGCTGCGCCTACCTCGACGTGCTCACGCCGCACCGTGGCCTCGGCGACTGGAGCCGGACGCTGCTCGACACGACCTACCAGCTGCCGGCCAGCTATGCCCCGGGCGACCTGGTCGACACATCGGCAGCCGGGCTGAACGGCGGCTATGCCGTCCGCAGCCTCGTGGTCGGCGATCTGGCGGCCATGGCGGCCGCCGCCCGAGCAGCCGGAGCACCGCTGGCGGTGGTCAGCGCCTACCGCAGCTACTCAAAGCAGCAGGGCACGTTCCAGAACTGGGTCAACGTGAGCGGCTATGACGCGGCGTTGCGCACCAGCGCCCGGCCGGGCCACTCGGAGCACCAGCTCGGCACGACCATCGACCTGACCAGCGAGGGCGGGGCCGCGCCGTGGGACTATGGCGACTGGGCGGCGACGCCCGCCGGTGCCTGGGTCGCCCAGAACTCCTGGCGGTACGGCTTCGTCGTCAGCTACCCGCGCGGCGCGTTCAATCGAACCTGCTACAGCTACGAACCGTGGCACGTCCGATATGTCGGCCGGGAGCGAGCCGCGGCCATCGCCCGCAGCGGGTTGACGCCTCGCGAGGTGCTCTGGTCTCTGCAGTAGGCGAGGGCGGAGCGCCGCGGCCGACCTGGCGAGGAGGGAGCCCTCCCCCGCGGGACGCGCTCGCGTGGGCCCTGGCGGCCGTCGGTCCAGGCGCGAGGCTCGTCGCCGTGCGCCCGCTGGGAGCCGGAGGCTGGCTCGCCACGCACGCGCTCTCGGTCGTGCAGGACGCCCGCCGCCACGAGCTGGTCCTGCGCCGATGGGCCCGACCCGGCTGGGAGCGCGAGGATCCCACGTTCCCACCCGCCACCGAGGCCGCCGTGCTCGATCGCCTCGCGGCGTCGGCCCCGGACATCCCCGCGCCACGGGTCGTGGCGCTCGACACGGACGGGGCGCGTGCCGGTGTGCCGGCCATCCTCGCCACGCGCCTTCCCGGCCGCCCACCGAGCCTTCCGGCGACCCGGCGACCGGACGTCCTCCGCCAGCTCGCGACCTGGCTCGTGAGGATCCACGGCGTCGACGCGGGGCTTGAGGACATCGCCCATCCGTTCCGGAGCTACTCGAGACTCGACGAGATCGCCCCGCCACCCGGTTCAGGTCGGCCGGACCTGTGGGCGCGAGCCCTGGCGGTGGCTGGGTCGAGGCCGGCCGCCCGGGTGTCGACCTTCCTTCACCGCGACTTCCATCCGGGCAACACGCTGTGGCGCGCCGGACGCCTCACCGGCATCGTCGACTGGACGGCAGCGTCCTGGGGACCGCCGGCCGCCGACCTCGCGCACCTGCGCGGCAATCTCGCCATCGATCACGGCCCCGCCGTCGCCGACCTCGTCGAACGCCTCTACCGGGAGGCGGGTGGCTCGACCGAGCACCAGCGATGGTGGGACATCCGCACGGTCCTCGACTACGTTCCGGACCTGGTCGCCCATCCCGCCAGCGGAGACGCGCTCGCCCGGCTCGAGCGGTACCTCGAAGGGGTGCTGCAAGAGGTCTGATAGCCGGCCGCACGGCCAGCCGTCGCCGGCTGCCCGTCGGTGAACGATGCTCGACCGATGAGCCAGACGGTGCCGACCGACCTCCGCATGGCCGCCGTCGGGGCCGCCGGAGGGCTTGCCGCGACCGGCGCCATGAGCGCGCTGATGATCGGCGCGCAGCGAGCCGGCCTGGTGAGCGAGCTCCCGCCGCACGCGATCGCGCGCAAGGCCGTCCAGCGGACACCGGGCGGGCACGTGATGGGGCACGCTGAGCGCCGGCGACTCGGATGGCTCGGGCATTTCGCATTCGGGGCCGCCGCCGGCACGGTCTACGCGGTGCTCCGGAACCGGACCCGGACGCCCGGCGGGCCACTCTTCCACGGCTCCACCTACGCCCTCGCGATCTGGGCGGTCAGCTATCTCGGCTGGATCCCGGCCATGCGGTTCCTGCCCCAGGCCACGGACGACGAGCCCGGCCGTCCGCCCACGATGATCGCCGCCCATGCCCTGTTCGGAGCGGTCCTCGGGCTGCTCGTGGAGCGAGCGCTCCCCCGTCGCTCGAGGTAGAGCCCGGGGCTATCGCCGGCGGGCCAGGCCCAGGACGGCGAGACCGCCCACCGCCGCCCCGATGACGGCGGTCGGGAGCGGACCCACCCGGGTCGACCACCAGAGGTGCCGGCTCGAGGCCTTCGCCTGGTCGTCGAAACGGCCGTGCGTCCGGTGCAGGCCGGACACCGGCGCGAAGAGATTGTCCGGACGACCGGGGGCCTCCGCCTCGTCCGCCTGCTGCGCGTGGAACCCCGTCCGCCCGAGGTACCGGTCGAGGAGATCTGGCGCAACCTTCTGGCCGAGGATCGCCATGTCGGCCGACAGCCCGATGACGAGCTCGCGCCGGTCATGGTCGGCGGCCCACACGATTCCCTGTGCGGCGACCTCGGGCTGGTAGATCGGCGGGACCGGCTGCGCGCGTCCCGGGAGGCGGCTGCGGACCCAGTCGAACTGTGGCGTGTTGACCGCCGGCAAATGGACCTGGGTGACTCGGACCGAGCTGCCGTCGTGGAGCAGCTCCGTGCGGAGCGACTCGCTGAACCCGTTGATGGCGTGCTTCGCGGCGCAGTACGCGGACTGGAGGGGGATGGCCCGGTACGCCAGGGCGGATCCGACCTGGACGATCACGCCGCGGTCCCTGGGCAGCATCCGGCGGAGGGCGGACAGGGTGCCGTGGACATAGCCGAGATAGGTCACCTCGGTGACGCGCCGGTACTCGTCAGCGGTCATCTCGCGGACGGGCGAGAAGACCGAGACCATGGCGTTGTTGACCCAGACATCGATCGGCCCGAGCTCCGCCTCGACGCCCGCGGCCGCCGCCTCCACGGCGTCCGCGTTCGAGACGTCCAGCGGCAGGACGAGCGACCGCCCGCCGCGGGACTCGACCTCGTGGGCGACCTCCTCGAGGGCGAGCGCGTCGCGGGCGATCAGCGCGACGCTGTCGCCGCGGTCGGCGAAGGCGTGGGCGACGGCGCGCCCAACCCCCGCGGACGCGCCGGTCACGACGACCACCTGCCGCTCCGCCGGTCCCGAGAGCCCCTTCGATCCTCGCGCGCCGGTGCGCGCCGTGACGGCCGGCTCGCCTCGACCACCCGGGAAGAGCCGGTCGACGTTGCCGAGACGGATGCGCGGTCGTTCGGTTCGCGGGCGGCGAAGCGCCCGGAGGATGTCGGATCGATTCATGACCGCATCGTCCGGGAGCCGGGGGACCGGTCGCGCCGAGCGCGCCGCGAGTGGCGATGCAACGGTATTGCATCCCCGGTGGTGCCAGGGCTCAGCGGCCGAGCAGGTCTTCGACCACCGGCGCGACCCGATCGACCCAGGCGCGGTACTGCGTTCCGCTCGGGTGGAGTCCGTCGCCCGCGACGAGTGTGCGATCCTCCCCGGCGCGCAGCGAGATGTCGTGAATGTCGACCCAGGCGATCCCGCGCTCCGTGGCCAGGCGCTCGAGGATCGCGTTGTTGCGGACGATCCCGGCGGCCTGCAGCGCCGGGTCCCCGTAGGCCGCGCCCTGCGGCGTCACCGTGTAGTCCGGCGTGGCGACGACGACGATCCGAGCAGGCGGCAGACGGGCGAGGAGATCGTCGAGGATGACGACCGCGTTGGCTTCGAACGTCTCGGGCGGCACGCCCTGCACGACGTCGTTCACCCCGACGAGGAGTGACGCGAACTCGGGACGGAGCTCCTCGAGGGCGGGCAGCTCGCGATCGACCACGTCCTGCGAGGTGTAGCCGTTCACCCCCAGGTTGGCGACGAGCTCGAGGGCCGGCGAGGCGGTACCCAGCCGGTCCACCAGCTGGTTCGGCCAGCGCTCAGCCTCCGGCACGGACGTCCCGATCGTGTACGAGTCGCCGAGCGCGACGTAGCGAAGGACGCCGGACCGGCCAGCGGCAATCGGCGAGCCGGCGGACGGCGACGGCGCGCCGGAGGGGCGGCAGGCCGCGGCAGCCAGGACGATCCCCAGCAGCCCGAGCACCGTGACCGTCCGGCCGAGCGGGCCGCTGTCGTCCGTCACCGCCCTCCTTTCAGCGTCGCCAGTATGCCCCGGCCGCCGCTGCCCGGAGCGGCGCAGGGTGCCCCGATCGCCTCGGAGAAATCCGGTCGGCCGCCCGCGGAGGCTGCCGAACGCCTATCATGCGTCGCGGCATCCTCGGCCCGCCGGCACTTGCCCGGCCGGAAGCCCATCGATAGGATGCGCGCCAACGGTCGCCCGCCACGGGAGGGACCGCGCTGTCGCCGCGGCCCCTCGTCCGATCATGTGACGTGGACGCGATGCTCGAGGAGGAATCAATGCGCACACGAGCCCTGATCGTGCTCGTCGCGATGCTGATGGCAGTCGCGGCCTGTACGAACACCGGCACCACCAGCCAGGCACCGAGCACGGCGCCCTCGGCCAGCCCATCGGCGGCCGCGTCCCAGGCGCCGAGCGGCAGCGCCGCGTCCGAAGCGCCGAGCGGCAGCGCCGCCTCCGAAGCGCCCAGCGCGAGTGCGAGCGCCGCTCCGGTCGACCCGTCGCAGCTGAAGATCGGCGTGGTCACGGACATCGGCGCGCTCGAGGACAAGTCGTTCAACGAGTTCAGCTGGAAGGGCGTCCAGGACGGCGCGAAGGCGATCGGCGCGCCCGAGCCGCAGAACATCGTGACGGCCAACACGGCCGACTACGCCGCCAACATCCAGCAGTTCGTCGACCAGGGCTACAACATCATCGTGACGGTCGGCTTCCTGATCGGTACCGACACGCGCGTCGCCGCCCTCCAGAACCCGGACATCCAGTTCTTCGGGATCGACCAGTTCGTCGCTCCGCCGAACCCGCCGAACTACCAGGGCATCCTCTTCGCCGAAGCGCAGCCCGGCTACCTCGCGGGCATCGTGGCCGCGACGGTCAGCGAGACCGGCGTCATCGGCGCGGTTGGCGGCCAGTCCGACGTGCCGCCGGTCCTCGCCTACATCAACGGCTACCGGAACGGTGCCGCGTCCGTGAACCCGGACATCAAGGTGCTCGTGCAGTACGCCGAGGACTTCAACGACCCGGCGAAGGGCGAGGCCGCGGCCAACGCGATGATCCAGCAGGACGCGGACGTCATCTTCCAGGTGGCGGGCCTCACGGGCGCCGGCGCGCTGCGCGCCGCCTGCGCGGGCGGCGTCTCGGGCATCGGTGTTGACGTCGACCAGCACGCCTCGCTGCCGGATGCCGCGGAGTGCATCATCACCAGCGCGGAGAAGAAGCTGCAGGAAGCCACCTCCCAGGCCATCCAGCGGTACGCCGAGGACGGGCCGCAGGGCGGCGCCGAGAACGGCAACTTCTTCAACGACGCGAAGAACGACGGGATCGGCCTGTCGCCCTTCACCAACCTCGACCCGGTCCCCGAAGGCCTCCAGGAGGCGGTCGACGAGGCCCTCGCGGCGCTCGAGGACGGTTCGCTCGATCCGTGCATGCCCACGCTCTGTGACAACGCCGAGACCGGTGACTGACCGACCTCGGAACGTGTGACCAGCAGCGGGCCGACCCGGCGACGGG
>JACDAV010000357.1 GCA_013695255.1 Chloroflexota bacterium | reverse complement strand
TGGGTCCTGCCCAACCCGAGCGGTCTCAACGCGCACTACCAGCTGCCGGATCTGGTCGAGCTGTTCGCCGGGTTCCGGAAGGCGATCGGGGTGGAGGCCGCGCACGATCCGGGGTGACCCGATCGGTGGACAGCAAAACGCCCAAAGGAACCGCCGGTCCGTAGTCGGCCCCACGCATGTAAACACACGTGGCACCGCTGTCGGTCCAGGGCCCCTTCGGGCAAGACCTACGGTACCCGACGGCTCGACCGGGCGATAGATCGCTTGTCCACGAGTTTCGGCCCGGTCCGGCAGGTTATCCACAGGTTATCAACGCTGCCTGGTGCCGGACACGGAAACGCCCGAAGGAACCTCTCCCGTTCGCGCCCTGACCGATGTAAACACCGATCAGTTCGCAGAACGTTCGACGCCCCTTCGGGCACGAGAAACATAGCCCAGGGGAAACGGGAAGGGAAGGGAGTTATCCACGACTTTCCCAGGTCGGCGGCGCCAGATCGTGCTCCCATCCACAGTCTGTCCACAACGACGTCGCCTCCCCCTACTCCTCCAGCGGCCAGCCGGCGTCGTCGGTCAGCCCGGTCGGAAGCCCGGCGTCGTCGATCTCCGCGATGATCGAGCGTGCCGGGTCCCCGATCGCCCACCGCTCGCGGGACACGTGACGCACGACCAGGACAGCAGGCTCGACGGCCAGGTCTCCACCGACCCGGAGCACCGGCAGTGTGCCCCGGTCCCCCGCTCCGACCACCTCGCCCAGCCGCGAGAGCGCCACGACCGTCGGGATCGGGCAGCCCACGACCTCGAACGCGTGGTCCGCGCTCCACGGCATGGCCAGCGGCCGGACGCCATCGGCTCCGACGACGTTGCCGTGGGCGGATCTCAGGTCGGCCTCCGGATGGAGCGTCAGGAAACCGGCCGCTGTCGTCACCTCGAGGCGGCTCATCGTGCCGTCCGGCCGAACCTCGAGCAGCAGGTCGAGCAGGAGCGCGCCGCCGCGTCCGACGGCGGCGCGCCATCGACGACCCTGGCGTCCCTCCGCGACCGACCACAGGAGCGAGGACCCGTCGGCCATCCGGCCCCGGCCCGCGCGCCGGAGCCAGGCGGTCATCGGTCGGCGGCGCTCCCGGCCGGACGGGCCGCGGCCTCCGTGCCCGTCCCGTTCCGGGCATCCGCGGACGCCTCCGCCCAGCGACCGGCGACCGCTCGCAGCTCGCCGGCCAGCGACGGCGTGATCCGGCCGCGGACGTTGACCTCCCGCTCCCCGTACTCCAGCTCGATCGTGCCGCGCTCCCGGACCCGCGCGAGGAGCTCGCCGGCGGCGTACGGGACGGCCACGTCGACGTCCTCCCAGAGCGAGGCGAGCAGCGCCGCGATCGCCGCGCGCAGCGTGTCCATCCCGTAGCCGGTCAGCGCGGACACGAACACCGCCCCGGCAATGGCGGGTGCGGGCGCGTCGCCGTCGCGGGCGGCCGCGTCGAGGAGGTCCGCCTTGTTGAACGCGACGAGGCGCGGCTTGTCGCCCGCGCCGAGCTCGTCGAGCACCGTCTGGACCGTCGAGCGGTGCTCCGTGTAGTGCGGGTCGGCCGCGTCGACGACCTCGATGAGGATGTCCGCCCGGTTGACCTCCTCGAGCGTCGCCCGGAAGGCGTCGACGAGCTGGTGCGGGAGCTTGTGGATGAAGCCGACGGTGTCGGTGACGATGGCGGTCTGCCCGTCGCCCAGCTTGACCTGGCGCGAGGTGGGATCGAGCGTCGCGAAGAGTCGGTCCTCCACGCGCGCCACCTCGGAGCCGACGAGGGCGTTGAGCACGGTCGACTTGCCGGCGTTGGTGTAGCCCACGATGCCGACCGTCGCCATCAGCCGCCGGTCGCGGCCGCGCGCCGCCGTGGCCCGCTGCTGGCGAACCTGCTCGACCCGCTCCTTCATCTTCTTGATCCGGTCGCGGATGATCCGGCGGTCCGTCTCGAGCTGCGACTCGCCGGGTCCCCGGGTGCCGATCCCGCCGCCGGTGCGCGACAGGTGGGTCCACAGGCGGGTCAGGCGCGGCAGCTGGTACTCGAGCTGCGCGAGCTCGACCTGGAGCCGCCCCTCGTGGGTCTGGGCGTGCTGGGCGAAGATGTCGAGGATGAGCCGGCTCCGGTCGATCACCTTGACCTTGAGCAATTCCTCGAGGGCGCGTTGCTGGCCGGGCGAGAGCTCGTCATCCGCGACCAGCACCTCGAAGCCGGTCTCGTTCCTGGCGGCCAGCAGCTCCTCCGCCTTGCCCTTGCCGACGTACCAGTTGGGGTCGGCGTGGCGGCGGTTCTGCCACTCGGCGCCGACGACCTCCGCACCCGCGGTCACGGCCAGGCTGGCGAGCTCGGCCAGCGAGTCCTCGGCGGTCCAGCCGGCGTCCGTGCCGGTGTCGACGGCGACGAGAAACGCCTTCTCGGCCGGCGTTTCGAGCTCGATGACGGTGTGACGGGGCATC
>JACDAV010000353.1 GCA_013695255.1 Chloroflexota bacterium | reverse complement strand
CGGGCCTTTCGCCGGCGGCCCAGGCGGACCTGCTGCCGGCGCTCCGGCGGGCGCACCGGCGCTACGTTCGCGATGGCGATCCTGCCTGGCAGGCGGCCAACCTCGCGCGCCTCCGCGCTCGCGACGCCCTCGTCGGTCTGGTCGGACCGTGAGGCGCGAGGACCTACCGCGCCGCGACCCCGGCTTGGCCGGCCCGTACACTCCTCCTCGTGCGCCTGCCCTTCGCCCCGCCGCTCGAACCCATGCTCGCGAAACCGGTCGCCGGGCTGCCGACCGAGGACGGCTGGCTCTTCGAGCCGAAGTGGGATGGCTTCCGGGCGATCATCTTCCGCGACGGTGACGAGGTCCTGATCCAGAGCCGCGACCTGAAGCCGCTGGACCGCTACTTCCCGGAGCTGGCCCAGCCGCTCCGGGCCAATCTGCCGGAGCGGTGCGTCGTCGACGGCGAGGTCGTGATCGCGACCGGCGGCGAGCTCGACTTCGAGGCCCTGCTCCTGCGCATCCATCCCGCCGACTCGCGGGTCCGGCTGCTCGCCTCGCAGACGCCGGCCTCGTTCGTCGCCTGGGATCTGCTGGCGCTGGGCGAGGAGGACCTGCGGGCCATGCCGCAGGCCGACCGACGCGCCCGCCTCGAGGACGCGCTGGCGCAGGCGGCCGCGCCGATCCACCTCACGCCGGCGACGACGGATCGGGCGACCGGCGAGGACTGGTTCGGGCGGTTCGAGGGCGCCGGGCTGGACGGCGTGATCGCCAAGCGCCTCGACGCGACCTACCAGCCGGGCAAGCGAACGATGCTCAAGATCAAGCACGCGCGAACGGCCGACTGCGTCGTGGCCGGCTTCCGCTGGCACAAGAACGGGCCCGGGACCCACATCGGGTCGCTCCTCCTCGGACTGTTCGACGATGCCGGCAAGCTGCACCACGTCGGCATCACCTCGTCGTTCACGTGGGACCGGCGCGAGGCGCTGGCCGGGGAGCTTGCGCCCCTCCGCGAGGGCGCCCTGCAGGGCCACCCGTGGGCCGAGTGGGCGGAGTGGGCGCAGGCCGGCTCTGCCGACGCCTCCGGACAGCGACTTCCTGGCGCGACGTCGCGATGGAACCGCGGCAAGGACCTGTCCTGGGAGCCGCTGCGGGCCGAGCGCGTCGTCGAGGTCGCCTACGATCACCTCCAGGGGGATCGGTTCCGGCATGCCACGACCTTCAAGCGGTGGCGGCCGGACAGGCAGCCGGCCGACTGCCGCTACGACCAGCTGGAGGCCAGCGCGCCGTACCTCATCGGGCAGATCTTCGGCGGCTGACCTCGAGACTCGCGGCCGCTCCGGACAGCACGGTGATTGCCCGGCAGGGACGAGTTGAGCCGAGAGCTCGGGGGCGGATCCGGCCCTGACGGTGACGAGCCCTTCCACGTCTGCCTTCCCGCGTACGCCCCAACCCGGCGGGAAGCCGCCCGTGATGCCTGTCGCTCACTGGTACTGAGCGATTACAGCACGGGCGTGCGTGGCGGCGGTCCGGAACTGCAATTCGGGTCCGGCTCCACGCTCGTTCATCGCGAATCCGCTCATTGGTGCTGAGTGCGGGCTCGATTCGGACCAGTGCGCGCGGTGCGGGCCATCCGGACGGGCCTCCTCTCACTCAGCGGCGGGTTTCTTCTTCCGCGGCGCCCGGACCGCCTGACCGCTTCGGTCCGGCCACTCGTAGCCGGCCCACGGGTCGTAGTCCGGGTCGAGCGGCTCCTGCGGCGGCCGGTCCGCCTCCGGGACGTGCGTGAGATTGACCCGGACGCGGTACCAGAGCGTGGCCCGGCCGCGCATGCCGTCGACGAGGACGTCGGCGGGCTCGAGGAGGGCGGCCGCGGCCGGCCAGCGGGCCTTCCAGCGCTCGAGCCCCTCGAGCGCCTCCTCCTTCTTCGCCGCGCGGGAGATCTCGATGACCGGGATCGACGACCTGCGGCGGCCGGTCGGCGTCGGGCGCGTGCCCTCCCACTCGGTGGGCAGGCCAGCGTTGCGGTCGCCGGCGGCGACGGCCGCGGCTCGCTCCGCCGCGACCTCCGGTGGCGGTCCACCCGCCACACCGCGCCCCGCGTACTCCGTGTCGGCCTTCCGCTTGCGCGACGGCTGCACGCGCGGCGGCTCGCCGGCCTGCTTCGCGTAGTTGGGCGGCCACGGGGCGTCTCCGAGCCCCTCCGACTCGTGCCGAGCCGACAGCTCCAGCAGCTTCTCCAGCGAGCCGACCGCGTCGTCGA
>JACDAV010000325.1 GCA_013695255.1 Chloroflexota bacterium | reverse complement strand
GACCAGCTCCTCGTCGACCGCGGGCTGGTCGACTCGCGCGCGCGAGCGCAGGCCCTGGTGCTGGCGGGCAAGGTGCGCGTGGGGGAGGGAGACGGCGCTCGGCTCGACCGCAAGCCTGGCGACCTGCTCGATGCCGCCAGCCCGGTGAGCGTCGTTGAGCCCGACCCCTACGTGTCGCGCGGCGGACACAAGCTGGCGGCCGCGCTCGACGCCTTCGCGATCGATCCGGCCGGTTGGACCTGCCTCGACGTCGGCGCGTCGACCGGCGGCTTCACGGACGTCCTGCTCCAGCGCGGCGCTCGCCGCGTCTACGCGCTCGACGTGGGCCGCGGCCAGCTGGCGGAGCGATTGCGGCGCGACGAGCGCGTGGTTTCGATGGAGCGGGTCAACGCGCGTGGCCTCACCGCCGCCACGCTGCCGGAGCCGGTCGACCTCGCTGTGGTCGACGTGTCGTTCATCTCGCTCGGGCTCGTCCTCGGCCCGATCGCCTCGACGTTCCGCGGCAACGCCGCCCGCATCCTCGCCCTCGTGAAGCCGCAGTTCGAGGTGGGCAGGGGCGGGGCGAAGGGCGGCGTCGTCCGCGACCCCGTGGCGCACCGGGCGGTGCTCGACCGGATCGTCAAGCTTGCCCGCGCGCAGGGGCTTGCCACGCGCGGCGTCATCGCCTCGCCGATCCTCGGCCCGGAGGGCAACCGCGAGTTTCTCGTCCACCTCGGCACCGGCCCGGACGCGCCGGCGCTGGCGGAACGACTGACCGAGGCGGCCCGCGCGTGACGGTGCGCCGGCTCGGCTTCGCCTACAACCCGACCAGCGAGGCCGCGGTGGAGCTCGGGGAGCGTGCCGGCGGCTGGTGCCGCCGGCGTGGGATCGACCACTGGGCGGCACAGGCCGGCGACTTCGACGCCCTGACGGGCGAGCTGCCGACGACGGACTTGCTCGTCGTCCTCGGCGGCGACGGGACCTTCCTGCGCGCGGCGCGGGCGGTCGCCCAGGTCGACGTGCCGCTGCTCGGAATCAACCTCGGCAAGGTCGGCTTCCTGTCGAAGGCGGAGGCGGAGGAGCTCGTGCCGGTCCTCGACAAGCTGGCGGACGGTCGCTTCACCCTCAGCGAGCGGATGACGCTCTCCGCGCGGATCCTGCCCGGCGGCCGTGACGGCGGCGACGTGGTGCACACGGCCCTCAACGACGTGGTCGTCGCTCGCGGTGCCCTTGCCCGCGTCTGCCGGCTGGATGTGTCGATCGGGCCCAGCCACCTGGCGACCTTCATCGCCGACGGGCTCGTCGTCGCCAGTCCCACGGGCTCTACCGGCTACTCGTTCTCGGCCGGTGGCCCGATCGTCGATCCCTCAGCACGGAACCTCGTGGTCACGCCGATCGCCGGCTACCTCTCGGCCATCCGGTCCGTGGTCGTGGGTGCGGAGCAGGTCGTCCGCTGTCGCGTGGTCGACGCGCACGAGGCCCTGATCAGCGTCGACGGCCGCGAGGACCTGCCGCTGCAGGTCGGCGACGTGGTCGAGGTCAGGGCCGTCGACCGACCGGTGCGGCTGATCGAGCCGGAGGGCGCGCAACCGTTCTGGGACCTCGTCCGGCACAAGGTCGAGCTGCTGCCGAGATAGGCGTGACGAACGGTCCGACTGCGGGCGCCCGCGCGCCGGCGCCGCTCGAGCGCGCGATCGGCGACTACCTCGACTTCCTGCGCGTCGAGCGCGGCCTGTCGATGGCCACGATCACCGCCTACGGCACGGATCTCCGCGACTTCGCGGGCGCCGTTCGCGCTCGGCCGGGCGGGGTGGGCTGGGACGCTGGGCCGGAGGCCGCGACGGACTACCTGGCCGGCCTGACGAAGCGCGGCCTCGCCGGTGCTCGCGGCCTCGCCCCCAGCAGCCTGCGCCGCCGGGCGGCCGCCATCCGCGGCTTCTACCGGTTCGCGTTCGGCGAGGGTGCCATCCGGGTGGACGTCGCGTCACGGCTGGACCTGCCTCGCCAGGCCCGGCTGCTGCCGGAGACGCTGACCGTCGGTGAGGTGGAGCGACTGCTCGACGCCTCGGCCGGGCCGGGGGACACGCCCACCACCGAGCTCCGGTCGCGGGCGCTGCTCGAGCTGCTCTACGCTTCCGGGCTCCGCGTCAGCGAAGGGCTCCGGCTCGACCGGGAGCATCTCTCGCTCGACGGCGCGTTCGTCCGGGTCATCGGCAAGGGCGACCGGGAGCGCCTCGTTCCTGTCGGGGACGTCGCGCTGGCGTGGCTGGGTCGGTGGATCGACGAGGCGCGGCCGGCGCTCCTGGCCCTGCAGCACGTCGAGCCGTCGCGGGGCGGCCCGCTGTTCCTGGGCGATCGTGGACGGCGGATGGCGCGCCAGCAGGCCTGGGCGGTCGTCAAGGTCGCGGCCATCCGCGCGGGCCTGGCCGACCGGATCAGCCCCCACACGCTCCGCCACTCCTTTGCCACGCACCTCCTGGAGGGCGGGGCGGACCTGCGGATCGTCCAGGAGTTGCTCGGGCATGCGAGTATCAGCACGACCCAGCTCTACACGCACGTCACGGGCGAGCGGATCAGAGCGGTCTACGCCCGCGCCCACCCGCGCGCCTGAGGAGGCCCCGAGGGATGCCACGCTACGCCGACACCCTCCTGTCCGACGGCGAGGAGATCATCATGCGCACGCGCCAGCACTGGCTGGCGCCCGTGGCCGAGGCCCGCTACCCGTGGCTCCTCCTCGTCGCCAGCCTCGTCCTCCTGGTGGTCCAGACGAACCTCGACCCGGGCACGCCCCGCGACGTGCTGGGCTACGCCATCCTCGCCGCGCTCGTGATCGCCCTCGTCATGCTCGGGAAGGTCTATGTGGGCTGGCTGTCGCAGGACTACATGATCACGAACCGGCGCGTGCTCAAGGTCGAGGGGATCATCAACAAGCGCTCCGCGGACAGCTCGCTCGAGAAGATCAACGACGCGGTGCTCGAGCAGAACCTGTGGGGCCGGATGTTCAACTTCGGCGATCTCGACATCCTGACCGCCGCCGACACGGCCCTCGACCACTACGACATGCTGAACCGGGCGCCGGCCTTCAAGCGCGAGATGCTCAACCAGAAGCACGAGCTCGAGGGCGAGTTCAGCCGGCCGATGCCGTCGCCGCCGCTGCGCGCGGCGCCGGTGACGGCACCGCCGCCGGAGCCGGTCGCCCCGGCTGCGCCACCGCCCGTGATGTCCGGCTCGAGCCGCAACATGAGCGCGGACGAGGTCACCCGCGCCCTCGCGTCGCTCGCCGACCTCCGGGATCGCGGCGCGATCAGCGCCGAGGAGTACGACGCCAAGAAGTCCGAGCTGCTCGGGCGGCTCTAGGCAGGGCGCCGCTACCATAGGCCGGTCCCATCCCCGTTGGAGCCCGCCGCATGCTGCTGTTCAATCCAACCGTCGAGGCGTTCATCGCCGTCGCGATCATCGTCCTCGTGGCGTTCCCGATCCACGAGTTCGCGCATGCCATGGCGGCCTTCCAGCTGGGCGACTCGACGGCCCGGCTGTTCGGGCGGCTGACCCTCGACCCGCGCGCCCACCTCGACCCGATGGGCGCGATCCTGCTGCTGGTCGCAGGCTTCGGCTGGGCGAAACCGACGCCGGTCAACCCCTACAACCTGCGCGGCGGTCGAAGCGGCGAGGCGATCGTCGCGTTCGCCGGCCCGGCATCGAACCTGGTCCTCGCCACGGCAGCAGCAATCCCGCTCCGGTTCATCTTCGCCAGCGGGATGGACGTCCCGGCGGTCGTGGTCAACACGCTGGTCATTCTCGTCTCGCTGAACCTGCTCCTCATGGTCTTCAACCTGATCCCGATCCCGCCGCTCGACGGATCCAAGGTCCTCTTCGCCCTCATGAACCGCCAGACGGAGATGCGCTGGCGGCCCGTGCTCGAGCAGTACGGCTTCCTGATCCTGATCGCGGCCGTCTTCCTGCCGATCCTGCCGGGCCGCGAGACGCTCGTCGGGGCGGTCGTCGGCCAGGTCCTCGACCCGGTCTACCAGCTGCTCGTGGGGCAGCCGCGCTTCCTGGTCCGGTGAGGCTCCCGGCCACGCCAGTCTGGTGGGCCACGAAGATCCGGCAGTTCGCCGGCCACCTGCGGGCCCGGGTCGAGCCGCACGAGCGGGAGACGCTGGCTCCATGGCTGAGCCCGGCCCAGCTCAGCCTGTTCGATCGCATGCACGTCGCCGACCGGCGCCACGGGCTGGACGTCGTGGCGGTGCTGCGGGCGGAGGGCGTCGGGGATCCGGACGTGCTGCTCGCCGGACTGCTCCACGACGCGGGCAAGGGACGAACCGGCGTCTGGCCGCGCGTGGCCTGGTCGCTCGGCGAGGCCCTCGGGCCGTGGGTCCTGCGCGCTGCCGGATGGCTGCCCGGGATGGCCGTGGCGCTGGAGCGGCTGCGCGGCCATCCCGAGGCGTCCGCACGGCTCGCCGAGCGGGCCGGCTGCTCAGCGCGGACCGTCGATCTGATCCGTCACCAGGACCTGCCGCAGGACCCCGAGTTCGGGGAGCTGCTGCGGCTGGCGGACGAGGCGAGCTGACGTGACGGTCGAGGCGCCCGTCAGCGCCGCCGGCCCCAGCGTCGTGTTCGGCGAGGGTCGACGCCCGGAGTCCGCCACGCGCGTCCAGCTCGAGGCGTTCGACGGCCCCCTGGCCATGCTGCTGGCCCTCATCGAGGCGCGCCAGCTGGACGTGCTGACGGTTCCTTTGGGTGCGCTCGCGGACGCCTATCTCGACGCGCTGGCGGGCCTCCAGACGGACCGCATCGCCAACGTCAGCTCGTTCGTCGCGGTTGCCAGCCAGCTGATCCTGATCAAGAGCCGGGCGATGCTGCCGAGACGACCGGACCCGGGCGCCCCCGGCGCCCTCCCGGACGACGGCCCGGACCCGGAGGCGGAGCTGCGCGCCCGGCTGCTCCTCTACCGTGCGCATCGCGACGCCGGAGTGCGGCTGCAGGCGCTCGCGCTCGAGCGAGTCGGGCTGTTCCGTCGCGAGCCGTCGGCAGCGCACGCCGCCGCGCTGGCCGGCGCCCGACCGGCCGATGCGCCTGCCATGGACCCAACGCTCCTCGGCGCGTCGCTCGCCGGCCTGGTCCGCCTGGCGGTCCCTCCGGAGCCGCCGCCGGAGGTGATGCCGCGGACGATCCGGATGGCCGATCGGGCGGACGCGATCCGGGCCGCGCTGCGCGACGCGGACGTCGTCGTGCTGCAGGAGTTGCTCCGCGGTGTCCGTGACCGGGTGGTCGTCGCGGTCACCTTCCTGGCGATGCTGGAGCTGATGAAGCGGCGTGAGATCGTCGTCGAGCAGGCCGAGCCATGGGGACCGATCGTCGCTCGTCTCACGACAGCCGAGGAGCGGGCGAAGGCCGGTCTGGCGGACGCGGTTGCCGAGCCGATGGACGAGTCGCTGGGGTCCTTCGCGTGACCGACGCCGACCGCACGAACGGGCAGGGGCCGAGAGGCGCCGAGGAGCCCGCAGCGTCGCCGGAGACCGTCGCGGGCGACCTGACCGAAGCGGCCCTGGAGGCGCTGCTGTTCGTCGCCGAGAGACCGCTCACCCGTCGCGAGATCGCTGCGCTCGCCGGCGTCGACCGCGGGACCGTCGACGCTCGGCTCGGCGATCTCGAGGTGGCGCTCCGCGACCGCGGCATCCGACTCGTCACCTCGGCCGATCGGGTCGAGCTTGCGACCGCCCCGCAGGCCGGCGCGCTGGTCGCCCGCTACGTCGGGGTCGACGCCGTCCGCCTCTCTCCGGCGGCGCTCGAGACGCTGGCGATCGTCGCCTACCGCCAGCCCGTCAGCCGGGCCCGGGTGGGCGCCGTCCGCGGGGTGAACGTCGACGCGGTGATGCGCACGCTGACCAGCCGCGGCCTCGTCGAGGAGGCCGGGCACGACCCCGAGAGCGGTGCTGTGCTGTACCGGACGTCCCAGTACTTCCTCCAGCGGATCGGGCTGCGCAGCCTCGACGAGCTGCCGGCGCTCGCGCCGTTCCTGCCCGAGGTGGAGGCGCTCGACGAGATCGGCGTCGGGGGCGGGCTGTGAGCGGCACCCCACCGCGGCGCGGCTCAGGTAGCGCC
>JACDAV010000320.1 GCA_013695255.1 Chloroflexota bacterium | reverse complement strand
GGCATGCCACGTTCAGCCGGCGCACCGACCCGCGAGGAGCTCATCGGCCCGAGCCGGCACGGGGCGCCCGATGCCGTCCATGACCCGGGCCCGGACGCCGCCGCTCGGCGGCTGGACGGGATCGAGGAGGCGGCCGTCGAGCCGATCCCCACCGCCGGCGGGCACCTCGTCCGGGTCGGCACGGCGTCCTGGACGGACCCGACGATGACCGCGGCCGGCGTCTTCTATCCGGACGGCTCGGACAGCGCCGAGGAGCGGCTGACCTATTACGCGAGCCGGTTTCCGCTCGTCGAGGTCGACGCGACGTACTACGCCCTCCCGGCGCGGCGGACCAGCGAGCTGTGGGTCGAGCGGACGCCGCCCGACTTCATGTTCGACATCAAGGCCCACGCGCTGATGACGGGGCAGCCGACCGAGACCCGCCGCCTGCCGAAGGACCTCCGCACGGCGCTGCCGGCGGAGCTCCAGGAGAAGGCGCGGATCTATGCCAAGGACCTCCCCGACGAGCTGCGTGCGAGCGTCTGGGAGTGGTTCGTGGACGGCGTGGAGCCGCTGGTCGAGTCCGGTCAGCTGGGCTCCGTGCTGCTGCAGTACCCGCGCTGGTTCTTCACCTCATCGCAGAACCGGGACCAGATCCTCGAGGCGAAGGAGCGGCTGGGCGAGGTCCGTTGCGCGGTCGAGTTCCGGAGCGCCAGCTGGTTCAACGACAAGAACATCGAGCGAACGCTGCGCTTCCTCGAGGATCACCGCATCCCGCTGGTCATGGTCGACGGGCCGCAGGGCTACCGTTCGTCCGTGCCGGCGATCGCCGCGACGACGTCGCCGGATCTCGCCATCGTGCGGTTCCACGGCCGCCGGGCGGACACCTGGGAGGCGAAGGGGATCCCGACCGTCGAGCGGTTCCGCTATCTGTACGAACCAGCCGAGCTCGAGGACTGGGTGCCGCGGATCCGCGAGGCGTCGAAGCAGGCGAAGGACACCCACCTCCTGATGAACAACTGCTACGCCAACTACGGGTCGACGAACGCCCGGGAGCTGGCGGCCATGCTGCTCGAGGCGGACCTTGCGGGCTGACTCGGCGGCGGGGCCGGCGGGAGCGCCGGCGGAAGCGCGCGTCCTCGAGGCGCGCGTCCTCGACTTCCGGCCCAGCCGCCACGGCTTCCACTTCGCCAACCGGTTCGCGTCGGGCCCCACCGTGCGATTGGGTCCGTTCGACCCGCGCCGGATCGGCGTCGCCGACGCGTCGGCCGGGCTGTGCGGCGGGATGGCGTTCACGGTCCGCGACCTCTGGGAGCGGCGGGTCCCTCCGCCGCCGGACCGGGAGCCGCCGGCCAACGGGACGCGGCGCTTCACGGCACTGGTCCGGCGTCAGGTCCACTCGCTCGACTGGCTGCGGCTGCCCATCCGGTTCTGGGTGCTCGGCGCGTTCCATCCCGACCCGCCCACCTGGTGGTCCCGCCTGCTCCGGCGTACGCCGCTCGGCGAGCTGGTCCAGGGCATCGAGTGGCCGCGGGTCCGCCGCGAGATCGACACGGGGCGGCTGGCGCAGCTCGGGCTCGTCCGGGCCGCGGCGAGCGACCCTCGCCGCCTGACCGCGAACCACCAGGTTCTGGCGTACGGCTACCGCGTCGACCCGGACTGGGTGACCCTGCGCATCTACGATCCCAACTGGCCGGATCGAGACGACGTGGAGCTCCGCCTGTTCGTGCCGCCCGACGCGCCCGCCAGGCTGGAGCAGTCGACCGGAGAACCGTTTCGCGGCTTCTTCCTCGCGCCATACCGGCCGGCCGAGCCACGAGCCTGGCTCGGGGCCCGGTGACCTCCGCGAGCCTCGACCGGCTGCTGGCGCTGCTGGTCGTTGCGATGGCCGCGACCGGGCTGCTGACGCTCCGGGCCGGCTCGCCTGACACGGGCTGGGTCTACGTCGCGCACGGGCTGCTCGCGGGCGCGCTGGGCGCCGCCGTGACGCTCAAGCTGCGGGCGAGTCTCGGCCGCGCGGTTGCCGGCCGGCGGTGGCGCCGGCTGGCCCTCGGGCTGCTCGTGACGGGCGCGGTCGCTGCGGCCCTCAGCGGCGGATGGCTGTGGGTCGCCAGCGGGGACCTGCTGTCGATCGGCTCGTGGACGGTGCTGACCCTCCACGCCTGGGTCGGGCTGGCGCTCGTCCCCCTCGTGCTTCTGCACCTGCTGCCGCGCCGCTGGCGGCTGCTGAGACCGGGCGCGTCGGCCGTTCGACGCGCCGGGCCGCGGCTCCTGTCGCGCCGTTCGTTCCTGGCCGGAACGGGCCTGGCGGTCGCGGGCCTCGGGGCGTTCGGCCTGACGCGCGCGGTCGAGCTCGTCCGCGGCGGCGAGCGACGGTTCACGGGCTCCCGGTGGCTGCCTCGCGGCGGCGTCCCGCCGGCCACGACGTTCTTCGGCGAGCCGGCGCCGCCGCTCGACCCGGTCGCCTGGCGGCTGGAGGTCCGCGGCCGTGTGCAAAGGCCGGGCAGCTTCACGCTGGCCGAGCTCCGACACCTGGGCGAGATGGAGGCGCTCGCCGTGCTCGACTGCACGTCCGGCTGGGCGCTCGAGACGGCATGGCGCGGCATCCCGCTGGACACGGTTCTTGCCGCGGCGGGGATGGACCGGGACGCGGCATCGGTGACAGTTCGCTCGGTGACCGGCTGGGCGGCGGTGCTCCCGCCCGCCGATGCCGCCCACTGCCTGCTGGCGACCGGCGTCGCCGGCCGCGACCTGCCGGTCGAGAACGGCGCCCCGCTCCGGCTGGTCGTCCCGGATCGGCGCGGGCTCGACTGGGTCAAGTGGGTGACGTCGATCGAGGTCGCCTGACCAGGCCCGCTACAGGGCGGGCAGCTCCTGGGGGGACTCCTGGATCCCCGCGTACAGGTCGCCCACCTGCTGGACCCGCTCGAATGCTTCCCGGATCGTCCACCGATCCGATCGGAGCGCAGGGTCGTCCAGCTCCTCCCAGCGGATCGGCATGCTGACCGGCGCACCCGGCCGCGGCCGGACGGCATAGGGGGCGACGAGCGTCTTGATCGCTGCGTTCTGGGTGTAGTCCAGTCGCGCCTTCCCGCCGCGCTGCGCCTTCGACCACTCCCAGGACACGAGGTCCGGGACGGTCGACCCGACCGCGCGTGACAGCTTCGCGACCCAGGCCGACGTGTCGTCATACGAGTAGCGACCGCGGACGATCGGGATCCAGGCCTGGATGCCCCGCGAGCCGGTCGTCTTCGGCCACGCCCGGACGCCGAGATGCTCCAGCGCCGTCCGGTAGAGCCGGGCCAGTGTGAGCGTCTCCTCCCAGGTCGTCTTGGTGCCCGGATCGATGTCGATCAGGGCGAACGTGGGCCGCCACGGGTCATCACAGGTCGAGGTCCAGGCGTGGACCTCGAAGGCCGCCAGGTTGGCGAGGAAGCACAGCGTGGCGACGCGATCCGCGATCAGGTGATCGTTCGCCTCGCGATCCTCGCGTTCACGGAAGCCGGTCTCGTGCCAGATCGTCAGCCAGGTGGGGGCGCTGGGCGGCATGTCCTTCTGCCAGAAGCCGGGCGCGCCTGCCCCGTTCGGGTAGCGGTGGAGGTTCAGCGGCCGGTCGGCGAGGTGCGGCAGCATGGCCGGACCGATCCGCGCGAAGTAGCGGATCAGCTCGCGCTTCGTGATCGGGGCCTCGCCGCTGCCCTCGCGCGGTTCGAAGAGGACCTTGTCCAGGTTGGTGACCTTGAGCCGCTCGCCCCCGACCTCCCACGTCCCTTCCCTGCCAAGGCTATCGAGCGCGCCAAGCTCGGCGGCGGTCGCCACCCACGGGAGCCCGTCGGGCCCGGCCTCCGGCAGGCCGCTTCGCCCCGCGGGAGGCCGCTTCACCACCCTGCCGCCCCGCTTCGGGCCGCCGGCCGACCTCGGAGCAGTGGATCCACCGCGCTCGGGAGACGGCGGGTCAGCCGTCGCGGCGTCGGCAGCAGCGACCTGCGCCTCGGCGGCGCGCTCGGCAGCCGCGACGGAGGTCGGCCGCTCTCGCACGACGTCGCGCGGGTCCTTGTCCAGCTCGAGACCCTTGTACGCGGTCTGGCGGACGTGGCCGTCACGCGTCCAGCCACCGAGCTGCGTCCGGATGATGAGCTCCGGCCGCACCCAGCTCACCGTCCGCAGCTCACCCGTTCGCGGCGGGCACGGGTCGAACGGGCAGGCGTCCGTGGTGAGCGACTCGAGGCGCTTCCGGAGCTCGCCACGGGTTCGCGCGTTGAACCCCGAGCCGACCTTGCCCGAGAAGCGCAGCCGATCGCCCTCGTAGACGCCGACCGCGAGGGCGCCGAGGTCCTTCGCGTTGCCCTCTCCCGGCGTCCAGCCACCCACGACCAGCTCCTGCTCGGGACGGATCTTCAGCTTGAGCCAGGTCGGCACGCGGCGGCCCGGCTCGTAGCGCGACCGGCGGTGCTTGGCGATCACCCCCTCGACGCCCATCGTCGAGGCGGCCTCGAAGAACGCCAGACCGTCCCCTTCGAGGTGCGAGGCGAACCTGACCCGGCCGCTCTCCCGGAGCACGGACTTGAGCAGCCGCTTGCGGTCCTCGAGCGGGACGGCGAGCAGCGACCGGCCGTCGAGGTACAGCAGGTCGAACACCTGGTAGGCGAGGCCGCCGACGGCCTTCCCCACGCGCAGGCTGCTGATTCGCTCCTGGAGCAGCGAGAAGTCCGGGACGCCCTGCGCGTCGAGAGCGACGATCTCGCCGTCGACGATGGCCTGCCTGGCATCGATCCAGGAGGGTGGCGAGAGCAGCCGGCCGAAGTACGTCTCGGCCGGGTTGCCCCGACGGGTCCACAGGCTGACCTGGCCGTCCCGGACCACGGCCTCGACCCGGTAGCCGTCCCACTTGATCTCGAACAGCCAGTCCGGATCGGTGAACGGCTTGTTCGAGAGGGTCGCGGCCATGGGCTCGACGTACTCGGGCATCGGCTCCTCGACGGCGCCATCCAGATCGATCCCCGCCTCGGCGGCGGGAGCGCCACTCGTCCAGAGCGCGTCGCGCCTCGCCTTGACCTCGTCGTTGGTCCGCCCTGTCTTGACCGAGCGCGGGTGGTCCTCGGCGTCCCAGCCGGCGACCGCTGCCTCGTCGCTCTTGTGGATCAGCAGCCACTGCTCGCCGTCCTCGCTCTCGAACGCGCGAGCCGGCGCACTGCCCGGTCGCCGGCTCGTCCGGACGATCGTGAACCGGCCACCGAGCTTCTGACCGCGGAGCGTGAACTTCAGCTCTCCGTCGCGGACGGCCTTGCCGGGGTCGAGGGTGGGCGCCTCCGGCACGAACGTTCCCCAGTCCCAGACGATGACGTCGCCTGCGCCGTACTGGCCCTTCGGGATGATGCCCTCGAAGTCGAAGTACTCGATCGGGTGGTCCTCGACGTGGACGGCCATCCGCCGGATCTTCGGGTCGAGCGTGGGGCCCTTCGGCACGGCCCAGCTCACGAGCACGCCGTCGATCTCGAGCCGGAAGTCGTAGTGCAGCCGGGTGGCGCGGTGGCGCTGGACGACGAACCGGCCGCTGCCGCCGGCGTCCGGCTCGCCGGCCGGCTCGGGCGTGACCCGGAAGTCGCGCTTGCGGTGGTACTGCTCGAGCGGCATGTCGGCCAGTGTGCGACGGGTGCGTAACGGACGCGAATCCGCGACGGTGCCGGCCGACGCCAGCAGCTCCCGTGGCTGCAGCGCCGGGCCGACCGTCAGATGCGCCAATGACGCATGTGGTTCGTGTTGGCTGCGCGACGAGGGGTCCGGGACGATCGCGACCGGACCGGAACGGTCACGGCATGACCGCTGGTAGCCTGACACGGCTACCATCCGACCGGACGACGCCGGTCCATGCGCCGACCCACGCGCCTACCACGCACCGGGCGCGTAGGTGAGCCGAAACGGCTGGCGTGGCGGTAAGGCGTGGCGGCTCGGGCGGGTTCTCGGCCCGGGGACGGCTCGGCAGCCGGGCGGCTAGGCGCTCTTGCGGCGGCGTGCCGGCCGGGCCTGTGCCGGGCGCGCCTTGGTGTGCTCCGGCTCGGCCTCGGCGT